>JBCBUN010000478.1:0-1947 GCA_039818145.1 Pseudomonadota bacterium | reverse complement strand
GACACCCATTTCCACCTGCTCGCGAATAAGACTGCGGTCAACGTCGTCTGCAACAAGGCTATCGATTTCCACACCACGGTTCATTGGGCCGGGGTGCATGACCAGCGCCTCCGGCTTGGCGTAGGCGAGTTTTTCGTAGTCGAGGCCGTAGAGGCGGAAGTACTCCCGCGTGGAAGGGATGAAGGACCCAGTCATGCGTTCGAGCTGGATGCGCAGCATCATCACGACATCGCACCCTTCAAGACCTTCACGCATGGATGTGAACGCAGTTGCTCCCAGGGCCTCTATGCCGCCGGGCATGAGGGTGGGTGGTCCGATCACGCGGACGCTGGCGCCCAGCGCTGTCAGCAGATGAATGTTGGAGCGGGCGACACGGCTGTGAAGTATGTCGCCGCATACAGCGATCCGCAGACCTTCGATGCGGCCAAGACGGCGACGTATGGTCAAAGCATCCAGTAGCGCCTGTGTCGGATGTTCATGGGTTCCGTCACCGGCATTGACCACGCCGCAGCCGACCTTCTGGGAGAGCAGTGCCACGGCGCCGGAGTCCGGGTGGCGCACCACGAGCAGATCCGGGCGCATGGCGTTGAGCGTCATGGCAGTGTCGATCAGGGACTCACCCTTTTTGATCGCGGATGTCGAGACCGACATGTTCATGACGTCCGCCCCCAGTCGCTTGCCAGCGAGTTCAAACGAACTCTGGGTGCGGGTGGAGGCCTCGAAGAAGAGATTGATTTGGGTGCGACCGCGCAGGCTTGAGGACTTTTTGTCGACCTGACGGTTCTGGTCGACATAGTCGTCGGCCAGGTCAAGAAGTGTATTTATGTCCTGAAAAGATAGGCCCTGTATCCCCAGCAAATGACGGTGGGGAAAGGTCGCCTCGGGGCGGTCTTGGTTTCGATCTGGGAGCGCGTTCATCGAAAGCGGAGTTTATAGGTATTGCGGCGAGATACTGCAAGTATCGCTCTTGGTTGGATCAGCCAAGCAGCCAGATCATTGCCGGCATGGTTACCATGGCCACAAGCGTGGATGCGGTAATGAGGCTGGCCATGAGGGGGGCATCGCCGCCCAGCTGACGCGCAAGGACATATGAAGCGGTGGCACCGGGCACAGCACCGCACAGGATGGCCACCATACGGGCCACGCCGTCCACACCAAAAACCCAGCACCAACCGGCCATCAGCAGCGGCATTGCAATCAGGCGCAGGGTGGTCGTAAACGCGATGGGGACACGCTGTGTGGAGAACTGTGACAGGTCGAGCCCTGCACCCACAGCCAACAGCCCGAGCGCCAGCGCTGCGCGTCCCAGAATATCAACGCCGCTCAGTAGGGGCGCCCAGAGGCCGATGCCGGACGCATTGAGGAAAATGCCAACGGCACATGCGATCACAAGTGGATTGCGGACAAGCAGTCTGCCCAGCAGGCGGAAGCTTGCGGGATCATCGCCCGCATAGCGCATGAGAATGAACACACACAGCACATTGACGGTCGGGACCAGCACGCCGATGCCAACTGCTGCAAGCGCAAGGCCTTCAGTCCCAAACAGGGCAAAGCTGGCAGCAAGGCCGACGAAGCTGTTCCAGCGGGTTGCACCCTGGAAGATGCTGGTGAACGCCGGTCCGCTTTGGCCCATGGGTCCCGAGATGACAGGGCGCAGGGCAATCAGGATCAGGGACATGGTGAACAGACCGGCAAACAGGGCAGCGGCCATGTTGGGCACGGGAATGTTAGAGAAATCCGCAGCCACCAGCGAATGGATAAGCAAGGCCGGGAAAAGAATGAAATAAGTCACCCGGTCCAGTGGGACCCAGAATTCCTCTCCGGGAAACCCGATACGCTTGACATAGGCACCCAGCGCAATGACGAGGAAGACCGGAATAAGGGCGTAAATGGTTTCAATCATGGTCGCGCCGGGGCCTGTATGGGAGGCTACCGGCCATAGGTGGC
>JBCBUN010000477.1:0-1949 GCA_039818145.1 Pseudomonadota bacterium | reverse complement strand
CATCGGTTACAGCCGGGAAGTCATATTCTGTCGCCCACCGCTTGGCGCTGTTCTCTAAACGGAAGTCGTAGCGATCGCCCTTGAAGGCTTCGACCATGGCGGTTTCATCGAGGTAGTACTCAATGACGAGGCGGTCGAAATTGTGTTTGCCGCGGTTAACCGGCAGGTCCTTGCCCCAATAGTCCGCGACCCTCTCAAGGACAATACGGCGACCGGGGTCCACATCCACAATCTTATAGGGGCCTGAGCCGACCGGCGGGGTCAGTGTGGATGATGAGATATCTCGGCCGTCTGAGCCGTCCCAGTAGTGCTCCGGCAAAACGTAGAGCTGACCCATGATGAGTGGCAGTTCGCGGTTTCCCTTTTCATCAAACTCGAAGCGGACGCGATGATCACCAAGCGCTTCAGCCTTGCTCACATTTTTGTAGTAGGACGCAAAGTGAGGGTGGTTTGCCGTCAGTGAGTTGAGGCTGAAAATTACGTCGCTCGAGGTCAACGGCTCACCGTCGTGCCAGCGCGCTGTTTCATGCAGCTCAAATTCAACCCAGCTGAAATCGTCCGGATACGTCACAGACTTGGCGAGCAGGCCATATTCCGCACTTGGCTCGTCCATTGAGTCGGCCATCAGCTGGTCATAGATGGCGGTCACGGCACCGGGTTTCCCCTTGATGACGAAGGGGTTCAAGCTGTCAAACGTCCCGAAGGCCGCCTGGCGCAGGCGCCCGCCTTTGGGTGCGTCCGGATTCACATAATCAAAATGGGTGTAATCATCCGCATATTTGGGTTCACCAATCAGCGACAGGACATTTGTCGTAATCGTTTCCTGAGCCAGCGCAGCGCTAGGCACTGCCAGCAGCAATGCTGTCAGCGAGAGGTTTGTAATGGCCTGTTTTGCAGAGAGGGGCCATGTGAGCATGTCTTTGAACCCGAATAGTTGGACGAATATGTCAGTCGACACACACATTGTGACGAAACTGCGCCAGATATGCGAGAGGCGGACCCTCGACAAAGGATCCGCCTCTTCAAATTTCAGTGTTGTTACAGGCAGTTAATGTTGCCTGACCGATCAGCTACTGAGCTGTTTCGGTGTTGGGGCGACCGTTGCGCTCGGGCTCATCGCCGCCACCCGAAGATGCTGCGGGGGCTACTTCTTCAACGGGAGCAGCTTCTTCGGCTGCCGGTGCAACCTCTTCAACAGCTGCTTCTTCAACAAGTGGCGTTTCAGGCACAGCAGGCTTGGCAAACGGTGTGGGTGCCTGCGCTGCGAGATAGACCATGATGGCAGCACGATCCTCAGGCTTGTTGAGGCCCGCAAAGGACATGATGGTGCCGGGGATATAGTCGCTTGGCTTCTTCAGGAACGCATTCATTGAGTCCCAGGACCACTCGCCCGGCGAACCAGCCAGGGCTGCTGAATAGTTGAAGTTGTCCAGATGGGCCTTCTTGCCGCCCATGACGTCCCAGAGATTGGGTCCGATCTTGTTTTCGCCGCCATCACTAAAGGTATGGCAGGCAACACAGCGGCGGGCCACGCGCTCACCGCGATCAACAGTTGCCATGGCAATCAATGCTTCAATCGGCTGCTCGACAGGGGCTTCTGCGGCGCCTGCGCCAGCTGCGCCTTCTTCCTCAACGCCCTCGACAATGAATGCCTTCTGCTCAGGCTCGGTAGGAGCATAAAGGGAGGGGACAAGGAACATGCCAACGCCCAGCAGTATCAGGAGCGATGCCAGAACGGCGCCTGCAACCTTATTGAATTCAAAACTGTCCATGATACTGCGTGTCCGGTGCTTATCTTGTGTGTCGTATGAGGCGCGTGACGCTCAGGCGGGAATCTAGAGCCGCATTGCGAGAAATGTACACCTCCCGCGCGGAGAGCCGCAGACTACCCGCTTCCGGTTTTGCCGGGCAAGACGTATAAGCGCCGGAAATACGGGTCAGATGCGCAC
>JBCBUN010000476.1:0-1958 GCA_039818145.1 Pseudomonadota bacterium | reverse complement strand
CCTGATGGTCGGGCTGGGCGCGCAGATATCGCCCACCAATAGCTAGAGTATCTTTCAATGAGCGCACTCGTTATTGCCATTGATGGCCCCGCCGCCGCAGGCAAGGGGACCATTGCCAAAGAACTCGCAAAGCAACTGGCGCTGGCCTATCTCGATACGGGCTCTCTCTATAGGGCGGTGGCGCATGCGGTGATCCTGGCCGGCGGTGATCCGGCTGACGATGCAGACGCTGCCAGGGCGGCCGAGACCCTTGATATTGAGGCCATCGACCAGACCGCCATCCGGACCCGAGAAGTTGGGACGGCAGCGTCTCTCGTGGCGGCCAAGCCTCAGGTGCGCGCCCAGTTGCTGGAAACCCAGCGCCGCATCGCTAAAAACCCGCCGGCTGGCAAGGGCGGCGTGGTGATGGATGGCCGTGATATCGGCACCGTTGTGTGCCCGGATGCCGACGTCAAACTTTATGTCACAGCCTCCGACGAGGCCCGTGCCCACCGGCGGTGGCTGGAACTGGCTAAGAACGATCCGGATCTGACCCAGGAGCAGGTGCTGGCGGACCTCACCGAAAGGGACCGCCGGGACAGCGAAAGAGCCACCTCGCCGCTGGTTCAGGCTGAGGATGCAACCTTGCTCGACACCACCAATTTGAGTATAGAAGCGGCGATCCAAGCGGCGCTCGATATTGTCGGGCGGCGATAGTCACGTTTCTTAAGGGAGTTGCTCTTAACTAACCGCTGTCTGACGCCACTCATCATATTGCCGTCGCAAGGTGTGAAAGACCCCGAAAAACGGGAGATTTCGCGCCTTTTTTCATGGGCGTAAACCTCTGAATGCTGGATTAGCACGACCCTAAAAAGCCGCGATCAAGCGGAAGACCGCCGGAGACAACCGAGCGGCCCGAAAACATACACTGCTACTGGAGCAACCATTTATGTCTCAAACTGCGGCCGATCCCGGCCTTAACCCGACGACCGACGATTTTGAAGCCCTCCTGATGGAGAGCCTCGAGACCACTCACATGACGGAAGGCTATGTCGTCAAAGGCACCGTCACTGCCATCGAAAACGACATGGCAATCGTGGATGTGGGTCTCAAGACAGAAGGCCGCGTGCCTCTGAAGGAATTTGCAGCCCCCGGCCAGGACCACGGTCTTGAAGTTGGTGGCGAAGTGGAGGTTTATCTCGAGCGCGTGGAAAACGCGATGGGTGAAGCCGTCCTCTCCCGCGACAAGGCCCGTCGCGAAGAAGCCTGGGAGCTTCTCGAAAAGGCCTTCGAAAAGAACGAACGTGTCGACGGCCACATTTTCGGCCGCGTCAAAGGCGGCTTCACCGTCGATCTCGGTGGTGCGGTGGCCTTCCTGCCGGGCAGCCAGGTCGATATCCGCCCCGTGCGCGATATCACACCGCTCCTCAACATCACCCAGCCCTTCCAGGTGCTGAAGATGGACCGCCGCCGCGGCAACATCGTGGTGTCCCGCCGTGCGGTGCTTGAAGAAACACGCGCAGTACAGCGTGCAGAACTGGTCGAGAACCTCACCGAAGGTCAGGTGCTCGAAGGCGTGGTCAAGAACATCACTGACTACGGTGCATTCGTGGATCTGGGCGGCGTCGACGGCCTCCTGCACGTCACGGACATTGCATGGCGTCGTGTGAACCACCCGACAGACGTTCTGTCCATCGGCCAGACGGTCAACGTACAGGTCATCAAGGTCAACCAGGAAACCCAGCGTATTTCGCTTGGCATGAAGCAGCTTGAGGCTGATCCCTGGGATGGCGTTGCTGCCAAGTACCCTGTTGATCTCAAGATCAAGGGCCGCGTGACCAACATCACTGATTACGGCGCATTCGTTGAGCTGGAGCCAGGTGTTGAAGGTCTCGTCCACGTCTCTGAAATGAGCTGGACGAAGAAGAACGTGCATCCAGGCAAGATCGTTTCCACGTCTCAGGAAGTGGAAGTGATGG
>JBCBUN010000475.1:0-1961 GCA_039818145.1 Pseudomonadota bacterium | reverse complement strand
AGACAAAGCCGCTGAGCACGAGGTTAACGATTGTTTTCAGCCTGTTACCGGGTTTTTGGCTGCAACGCTGCATCAACGGCCAAGGCGTCCTTAAGCGCACCCGGCGCGTGGGTGCGGATATAGCCAGCACCCGCTGCGACCGCAAACATTTCTGCCGCCAGCGTCGCCGGGCCGATATCAGCCACATCCCGCCCTGTCATGGCGCGCAGAAAACTCTTCCGAGAAACAGAGATCAATACCGGCAGGTCATAACGCGCCTCAAGGCGATCAATGTGGCGCAGCACTTCGAGCGATACTTCCGGGTCCGTCCCCAGGAAAAAGCCCATACCCGGGTCCAGCACCAGCCGCTCCCGCGCGATCCCCACAGCAGAAAGCGCGTCCAGCCGCTCATCAAAGAAGCTGAAGATGCGGTCCCATATCTGATCCGCCGGCACATCCTGCCGCCGCGCCCGCCCGCGCCCCTGCACCCCGTGCATGATGACGAGCCTGGCGGACGCACTGGCTAGGGCTGGATAAGTCTCCCGATGCGGAAAGCCCTGAATGTCGTTGAGATATTGAACACCCTGCCCCAGCGCCCACAACTGCACATCAGGTTCAAAGCTATCGATCGACACGGGGATACCAGCCTGCACCAGCTGGGGGACAATCCGGGCCAGCCGAACAATCTCCTCAGCTGCACCTACATCCGCTGAATCCGGATGGCTTGATGCCGCCCCCAGATCGATGACATCGGCCCCCTGCGCCATCAGTGCCCGCGCGTGGGCAAGTGCGGCATCCGGCTCAAGGTACTTGCCGCCATCAGAAAATGAGTCAGCGGTGACATTGAGAATGCCAAACAGGGTCGGCGAAGCAGTCATGGGCAGCTCAATCCTTGCAAAGCGAAAAGGCCCGGGAGCATAAGCTTCCGGGCCTTTCCAATACAGTCCTGAAACGGTTTGGCCGCTTTACGTGCCCTGCGGCTCTGCACCGGGAGGAACACTGCCCGCATCACCGGCAGGACGACGCCCTGCAGACGGAACGGACGACGGCGTGCCGGATTCAGGTGTGACATCATCGTCGGTGTTGCGTTCTGGCTTGGTGCCTTTGAGCAGCGCCTTGATCTCATCACCGGAGAGCGTTTCGTACTCAAGCAGGCCCTGGCCGATGATTTCCAGTTCATCACGCTTCTCAGTGAGGATGCGCGTTGCTTCTTCGTGACCGGCCTTCACCAGCCGTGCAACTTCAGCATCAATCTGACGGGCGGTTTCTTCCGACACGTTCTGGTTTCGCGCCACTGAGTGGCCCAGGAACACTTCTTCCTGATTTTCACCAAAGGCCAGCGGTCCAAGCGTCTCGGACATGCCCCAGCGCGTGACCATGTTCTTGGCAAGCTTCGTCGCCTGCTCAATGTCTGAGCCCGCACCCGCCGTCACAGCTTCATGACCGAACACAAGTTCTTCCGCCACGCGACCACCCATCAGGATGGCCATGCGCGAAGTCATTTCCTGACGGTTCATGGACAGCTTGTCGCCTTCCGGCAGCTGCATGACCATGCCCAAAGCCCGGCCACGCGGAATGATCGTGGCTTTGTGGATCGGATCGGTCGAAGGCACGTTGAGCGCCACCAGCGCATGACCACCTTCGTGGTACGCCGTCAGCTTCTTCTCGTCGTCCGACATGACCATGGTGCGCCGTTCGGCACCCATCATCACCTTGTCCTTCGCGTCCTCAAACTCGGACATGGTGACAAGGCGCTTTGCCCGACGGGCTGCTAGCAATGCGGCCTCGTTCACGAGGTTTGCCAGGTCAGCACCGGAGAAGCCCGGCGTGCCGCGTGCAATCGTGCGCGGGTTCACGTCCGGTGCCAACGGCACCTTGCGCATATGCACCTTGAGGATCTTCTCACGGCCAACAATGTCCGGGTTCGGAACAACAACCTGACGGTCAAAGCGGCCCGGACGCAGAAGTGCGGGGTCCAGAAC
>JBCBUN010000474.1:0-1964 GCA_039818145.1 Pseudomonadota bacterium | reverse complement strand
CGAAGGGGTCAAACAGATGAGGCAGAAGGTCGGGTGGTACGCCGGGGCCGTTGTCACGCACGCATACTTCGAGCGGCAGGCTCACGCGCTCGGAGCTGCCGGGAATGGATAGCCGCACTCCGGGTCGGTAGGCGGTCGAAACAACGATCTCGCCATCTTCAGGATCAACGGCTTCTGCTGCATTCTTGACGAGGTTCAGGAAGACCTGAACGAGTTGGTCTCGCGACCCGGGCACCGGCGGGAGGGATGGATCATATTCCTCGGTCAGCTTGATGTCTTTGGCGACGCCGGTGCCGGCCAGCCGACGCACATGGTCCAGCACTTCATGGATGTTTACAGGCTCTGCCTCCAGGGGGCGCTTGTCTGAAAACACCTCCATGCTGTCGACCAGCTTGCATATGCGGTCCACTTCTTCGGTGATCAAACGGGTCAGGTGGCGGTCTTCGGGCTGGGCTCCCATTTCAAGCAATTGAGCCGACCCACGGATACCCGAAAGCGGGTTCTTGATCTCATGTGCCAACACGGCCGCCATGCCTGTAACAGAACGCGCGGCGCCACGGTGCGTAAGTTGCCGGTCCATTTTGTGGGCAATGGTTCGCTCCTGAAGCATCACGACAACCGCTCCAGGTTCTTCGACAATGGGGGCCACCTGAATATCAACATCACGTTCGCCCATACGGGGCCCGCCGATGCCGACGCCGTACTCAGTCACCGATGCACCGGTTGCCTGAACCTGATTGATGAGGGCAACCAGAGGGCTGCCAAACGCCACCAGGTCGCTTGGCGGATTGCCAACAATGATGTTTGAGCCCGCTGCAAAGAATTGCTCTGCCACGGCATTCACAAATGCCACCATTCCATCCGGACCGACTTTCATGACCGGGTGTGGCAGCGCATCGAGGACAAACGCGCCTGCCCCGTCCAATCCCAATCCAGATGATGCGATTTCAGCTGCCTGACCGGCCATTATGCGACTTGCCCCTGCATCGCGATCTCGGTCGCGTCGTCATTAAAAATCGATGTGAGTGCTGTTCGGACGTCGGAAGGGTCGGACATGCGGCACATGTCTGATTTGGCGGCGCGCAGACTGATGCCGTTGCAGCGCTCATAGTCCTCCACATACCAGGCCAGATGCTTGCGGGCGCAACGCACGCCCAGTGCCTCGCCGTAATGCTCCAGCATGGCTTCGTAGTGCGCGAGAACAATCTCAAGACGCTGATCCGTATCCGGATCATCCGGGACCTCATGGCCCGCAAGAGATGCTCGAATTTGCCCAAGCCTCCAGGGAGCCCCCTGCGCACCTCGCCCAACCATCACCCCGTCAGCGCCGGACTGTGAGAGCGCATTTTGGGCATCTTCAATTGTGCAAACATCACCGTTCACAATGACCGGCACATCGACCGCGTTTTTGACTTCGCGGACAAAAGCCCAGTCCGCATGGCCGGTGTAGAACTGGTTTCGCGTGCGCCCATGCACCGTGATGAGCGCCACGCCGGCCGCCACGGCACGCGCGGCAAGTTCGGGTGCGTTTCGGCAGTCCATGTCCCAGCCGGTCCGCATTTTCAGGGTCACGGGGACATTCACCGCCTCGAGGGTGGCATCAATCAGTGTGAGAGCATGGTCGAGGTCACGCATGAGAGCAGAACCCGAGAGCCCGCCAACAACCTTCTTGGCAGGGCACCCCATGTTGATGTCGATGATCCGGGCGCCTGACCCTTCTGCAATTTTCGCGGCTTCCGTCATCCAGTGCGGCTCGCGTCCGGCCAGTTGAACCGCCATGGGTTCTTCAGCCGCCTCACGCCGAGCGCGCAGCATGACTTCCTCTTTTTCGTTTACCAGGTCTTCGCAGGCGATCATTTCCGACACCACCAACCCGGCACCGAGCCCACGAACCGTGCGGCGGAAGGGGAGATCGGTGATGCCGGACATCGGGGCAAGGAATACGGGATCGACAGCAATATCCG
>JBCBUN010000473.1:0-1969 GCA_039818145.1 Pseudomonadota bacterium | reverse complement strand
CATCATGCTGCGCGGTATCGCCAGTTACATGATCGGTCGGTATGACGAGGCCCTGGCTGATCTGTCCACGCCGGCTCTCAAATATGATCCCAATGCCGCCGTATGGCGCACACTTGCCAATGTTCGCCTTGGTCAGTTTGCAGATGCCCGGTCAGACGTGACACGGGCACGGACCGTTATCTCGGACTATGCGCCAAGCGTGCAGGCACGCTTTCATCTGGCAGCCGCGGGCGTTTCGCTTGGGGTAAATGACATTGCCAATGTGGAGAGCGATCTGCGCAAGGTGCCCGACGATGGTCTGGACCATGCCCTGTTTGCAGAACGGACCTTGCTGGCGGGGCAACTAGCGGAGGCCAACGGCAACCCGGAAGAAGCATTGTCACGATACGCGCAGGCTGTGGCGCTGGACTATCGTCCAATTGCTGCTCGCGCCACGCTGCTGCAGGCAGGTTTGTTGCGCGCGCTTGATGCAAATGGCGAGGTTGTGACGGTTGCGGCTGTGAAGCCAGCTGAAGGATCTGAAGATCAGGAAGCTGCGGAAGGTGAAGCTGAATCAGAAGCTGCTGCCGTGGTTGCAAGTCTGGATGAGGCGATCAACACGCTTGACCGTCTACGTTTCACATGGCGCGGTGGCGACGTTGAGCTGGATGCGGTTGCTGAGCTTGCGAAGATTTATGAGCAGCAGGGCGACTATCGCAGCGCGCTGAGTGTGATGCGTACCGTTGCGACGCAGTTCCCCAGTGCTGAAAAGGGTCGCGAGATTGCCGACCAGATGGTCGCAATGTTCCGCCGCTTGTTCCTTGATGGAGAAGTGGACAGCCTTCAACCGCTTGAAGCGCTCAGCCTGTTCTACGACTTCCGCGAATTGACGCCGGTTGGCCGCGACGGTGACCGGATGATCCGTGAACTTGCTGACCGGCTGGTCGCTGTTGATCTGCTCGATCAGGCTGCTGAAATGCTTGAGCATCAGGTGACGCACCGCCTTCGTGGTGTGGCGCGGGCGCAGGTGGCAGGTCGACTGGCTGCGGTACATCTGTTGAACAGCGATCCCGGTGAGGCGCTATCAGCCCTGCGCAAGACGCGCCAGGCGCAATTGCCACAGCAGGTTGCTGACGAACGCTTGCTGTTTGAGGCCAAGGCGCTGAGCGCGCTGGGGCGTCATGATCATGCGCTTGAGTTGCTTGCAGACAATCGCTCCGATCCTGCCCGGGCGCTGACGGCCGACGTTTACTGGGAAGCGGGCATGTATGCGGAATCCGGCCGCGCGCTAGAAGATCTGCTGGGTCTTGCCTGGACGCGGGATGAGCCGCTGACAAATGACGAGCAGTTTGATGTGCTGCGCTCCGCCATATCCTATGTGCTGGCGCGCGAAAGCGATGGCGTGGAGCGCATCCGTCAGAAGTATTTCGAGAAGATGGCGGAAGGTCCGCAGGCTGCGGCTTTCTCCATTGTCGCAAGCTCTTCAGATGGACGCGGCATTGCCTTCCGCGATCTGGCCCGGGAGATTGCCCAGGTCGATACGCTGGATCGCTTCATGAAGGGCTATCGCGGTCGCTACGAAGCCGGGCAGGCGGGCGAAGGCGTGATCAACTAGGTCGCGTCCCACGGCTATCCCTACCTGCATTCCAATTTCTGCAAGCGTGACGTCCGGTAGATTCCCGGTGCTCCTTGGATGTGCGAGCTGCGGCATTAGCGGTAGTGCCGCAAGGAGCGGAGTTATGCGTCGGGGATGTGACGTCTATGGCTAGGTGCCGAAACTCTGCACCAGCGACCCTGCCACCAACCGCCAGCCATCTACCAATACGAAGAAGATTAGCTTGAAGGGCAGGGAGATCATGATGGGCGGCAGCATCATCATGCCCATCGACATCAGGACCGATGCAATCACAAGGTCGATGATCAGGAACGGCAGGAATAACAGGAAGCCGATCTCGAAGGCGCGTTTGAGCTCCGAGATCATGAAGGCGGG
>JBCBUN010000472.1:0-1991 GCA_039818145.1 Pseudomonadota bacterium | reverse complement strand
AGTCGGGTCTCAGGCGTCCCCAACATCCGCCTCATCGCAGCCTGCGCCACAAGCAACCACCTATGCTGGCGCAGTTGTGGCTGGCGAATAGGCGACCAACACGCAGTATTTCCGTTTCAAACTAACAGGACGATCCACCACCCGTGGCACAGGCAACCACATACCTTGATCACAATGCGACGGCGCCGCTGCGTCCGGAAGCGCGCGAGGCCATGGTCGCTGCCATGGATGCGCTGGCCGGAGGTGGTAATCCGTCATCCGTCCACCGGGCGGGCAGGGTGGCGAAGCGTCTTGTGGAGGACGCGCGCGCAAGTGTTGCGTCCCTGGTAGCAGCCGTGCCGGATGAAGTTGTTTTCACATCAGGCGGGACCGAAGCCAACAGCCTCGCAATCCTGGGGACTTTGGCCTCCGGCGCTGTCGAGCGATTGATCGTCGTGGCGACGGAACATGCAAGCGTCATCGATACGGCATCCGCATGTGGAGTTGACGTCAAGCAACTCGGCGTCGATTCAAACGGTGTAGCGAATGTCGCGGCACTTGTTGAAAATCTTAAGGCAGATGCACGGCCAGCGCTCGTCTGTGTGATGGCATCCAACAATGAAACGGGCACGATCCAACCGGTTCTGCAAATCACCCAATGCGTCAAGGAAGCCGGCGGTCGCGTTCACGTGGATGCTGTTCAGCACGTGGGCAAGTTGCCACTGTCTCCTTTGAGCAGTGCTCACACAATGGCCATTTCTGCCCACAAAATAGGTGGTCCGCAGGGCGTTGGTGCGTTGATTGTGCGTGGCAAGGGACGTGTGGAGCCTATGCTTCGCGGTGGAGGGCAAGAGTTGCGCCGCCGCGCGGGCACTGAGAATGTCGTTGGAATTGCGGGCTTTGGCGCAGCAGCGGACAAGGCGGCAGAAAATCAAGCGCAGCTTCAGGCTCTGGCCCCCCTGCGTGATGACCTGGAAGCCCGCGCTTTGCAGATCGCTGATGCCACTGGTCATGTTGGTGCGGTGATCTGCCCTGTGGCAGAGCGGTTGCCAAATACGAGCTGCATTGCATTTGATGCAGTGAAAGCAGAAACCCTGTTGATGGCGCTTGATCTTAGTGGGGTCTGTGTCAGTTCCGGTTCAGCTTGCTCGTCCGGCAAAGTGGCGCGCAGTCATGTGCTTGAAGCCATGGGCATCAATGAAAGGCGTGCAGGTGGCGCAATCCGCGTGTCCATGGGGTGGAATACGACCGATCAGGATGTCAAACGGTTTTGTTCCGCTCTCGAGCAGGCTTTGAAGAGAATTCGCCCCGCTGATGCGGGCCATGTTTCCAGTGACGGCACACCGCCCGAGCTGCAGGTGAATAGGTAAGAGTATGGCAGCGGTTCAAGAAACAGTGCGTGACGTCGAAGGCCTCGGCCAGGGCGACAAGTACAAATATGGTTTCTACACGGACATTGAGAGCGACAAAGCGCCAAAGGGATTGAACGAGGACATTGTCCGGTTCATCTCGGCCAAGAAGGGCGAGCCCGAATGGATGCTCGACTATCGCCTTGAAGCCTTCCGCCGCTGGTTGGAAATGGATGAACCTGACTGGGCGAAGGTCAACTATCCAAAAATCGACTATCAGGATTACTACTACTATTCCGCACCCAAAAGTCAGGGCGACGGACCAAAGAGCCTGGATGAAGTCGATCCTGAGCTCTTGCGTACCTATGAGAAGCGTGGAATTCCCCTGAACGAACAGAAGATGCTCGCGGGTGTTGCCGTAGATGCCGTGTTCGACAGTGTGTCCGTGGTTACAACCTTCAAAGAAAAACTCTCCGAAGCCGGCGTCGTTTTTTGCCCGATCTCGGAAGCCGTACACTCTCATCCTGAACTGGTGAAAGAGTATCTCGGCAGCGTTGTGCCTGCGACAGACAACTACTTCGCGGCTTTGAACGCCGCAGTGTTCTCTGACGGATCATTTGTGTACATCCCCAAGGGCGTTCGCTGCCCAATGGAGCTGTCCAC
>JBCBUN010000471.1:0-1992 GCA_039818145.1 Pseudomonadota bacterium | reverse complement strand
GTTTCACAATGGGGGAATTGCCATGGATGTGCGGATCATCGTGGAGACAGAATTTGAGAACGGAACGATAAGAAGGCAGCACCTTGGACGTTTGTCCCGGCCATTTCGAAGTACTCAGCCCGAGGGCTTTGGGCTGTTGCTGGAAGATGCGAAATCCATGCTTTGGCAATTGCAGCAAGCGATCCTTCTTGACCAAATTGAGGAAATCTCTGAGGCGAGCAGAGTTTGTCCTGACTGCAACAAGGTCAGAGCTATCCATGATTATCGATCCAGGGTTCTGGACACCTTGTTTGGTAGGTTTCACGTCAAGGCGCCACGCATTCGCCGCTGCGCGTGCAACGCCAAGTCCGACGTGACCTTCGGTGGGCCACTGTCGCCGCTGTCCCGTTTCTTTCCTGACCGCTCGACACCTGAATTGCGGCGCCTTCAAGCAGAACTTGGGGCGCGGCATTCGTTTCGAGAAGCAGCGCGTATCACTGAGATGTTTCTGCCATGCGCAAAGCAGCAAAACACGACGATACGCAATCGTCTCGGCAAGACCGCGAGGGAAATCAGCGTCAGCGTGAATGTGGAACCGGAGGTCTCATCGGCAGGCAAGAACGCGGCTCCGGTGACGGTCTTTCTGGACGGTGCGCATATTCGATGCAGACCGGAATACCAAAAGCGGCACCTAGATGTAGTGGTCGGCAAAGTCGAAAGCTCGCATATGTGCCGTCGTTTCGGACTTGTGCAGCAGGCGGCCCGATCACCTGCCGGGCAGTTACGGCAAGCCCTTCGAGAAACTGGCTGGGACGACCAGAGCCGTGTGACCGTGATTTCGGACGGAGAACCTGCCTTGCTCAATCTTGTGCGCCATGCCGCCGGCGGGCCGGTCCGTCATATCCTCGATTGGTGGCAGATCTCGATGCGCGTGAAACATGTCGAGAACGCAGTGAAAGGACTGCTGCAAGCCAAGACTTTTCCCGGCATTCCGGTGTTGTTCGAGCGGCCGGCAAACCGGATGCGATGGTATCTGTGGCATGGAAAGGTTCGAGCTGCCACCACAGACCTTCAATGGTTGCTGACGGATTGCGAGCGGCTTTGCAAAGATGATCCTGAAGTGCGTGACGCAGCCACCCGCGTACAAGCGCGGTGCAGGGAACTCTACAGCTATCTGGCAAACAATATGGATAACTTGACCAACTATGGGCAGCGATACCGCAATGGTCTTCCAATCTCCTCGTCCCGCGCAGAAGGCTGCGCGGATGACATCGGCAACACACGCATGGGAAAACGCCGACGCATGAGATGGTCACCCAAAGGCGCCCATCACGTTGCCATCGTGCGGGCCGCCGTTCTCGATGGACGATTGACCAGCGCATACCAAAGAGCAGCTGCCTGACCCCCAGGTTTTGCCCACTCCCGATTTCTAGGACTGTTGCTGCAAAGTGCAAAGAAGCTATGCCGTATCATTTAGAAAGCAGGTGAGCGTGATGCGGACATCTAAGGTCAGGGATGCGATCAAGCCTGTGATGGCGTTGTCGTCTGTGCATGGCAGGCTCGCGACGGGCAGGTTGACGCTGGAACAGGCTGGATGGCGCCCAGGCAGAGGGATGGGACCGTCAAGCTCACCGTAGACAGATGGTTTACTGCGCGCGTCTTACCGCAACTTCATGTCCTGATGTGGGGCAATGAGCGCGGTGTTTAACACAGGAGAATATGATGACGGAAAAGGGCATTTACAGCGATTTGCAACAATTGGGCGGGGCGACGGTTGTGCCGCAAGACCCAAGCGAGGCCGTATTGGAACGGGTGCAGAACCCGCAAGCAGATATTGATTACAACGTCCGCTTCACCTGCCCCGAGTTCACCTCGCTTTGCCCCATGACAGGGCAACCTGACTTTGCGCATCTGGTCTTCGATTACGTCCCAAACGACTGGTTGGTCGAAAGTAAAGCTTTGAAGCTCTACCTGACCTCGTTCCGCAATCATGGGGCGTTCCATGAGGATTGC
>JBCBUN010000470.1:0-2002 GCA_039818145.1 Pseudomonadota bacterium | reverse complement strand
CGAGGCCACGACATTCAAGTTTCCCAATCGCGATGCGTTCTCCCAGCCCTCGGCCAATATGGCGTTTGAGAGGCAGCTGGACTTCCGCATCGGCAACGGCATTTTCAAAAAGGTCTGGGTCTCGTCTCCCAGCTCCACGCAATCATCAGATGGGCTTGGCCCCCTTTTCAACGCACGCTCCTGCCAGCGCTGCCACCTGAAGGACGGGCGCGGCCACCCGCCTGAGGAAGGCGAGACTGCGGTCTCCATGTTCCTTCGGTTGTCCATTCCTCCGCAAACGGGGGAAGACCGCGAAGCACTTGCGACCTATCTGGCAACCGTTGTGCCGGAACCCAGCTATGGCGGGCAGCTTCAGAATTTTTCCATTCAGGGGCACAAGTCTGAAGGTGAGATGGAGATCACCTATACGCCCAAGCTAGTGGTTCTGGCGGACGGCACAGAAGTCGTCCTGCGCGCCCCGACTTATGATGCTGCCAATCTGAACTACGGCCCCATGCACCCGGACGTCATGATGTCGCCGCGCGTAGCGCCGCCAATGATCGGCCTAGGGCTGCTTGAGGCCATCAAGGACGAGGACATTCTGGCTAATGCGGACCCGGATGATGTGGATGGCGACGGTATTTCGGGCCGTGCCAATCTGGTTTTCAGTGTCGAACGCAACGACGTTGCCCTTGGCCGTTTTGGGTGGAAGGCAGGAGAGCCGACTGTCGCCCAGCAATCCGCAGGTGCCTTTCATGGCGATATCGGCATTTCGACACCCATCTTCACATCCCATTTTGGAGATTGTCGCGAAGGAGCGCAGGATGCCTGCCGCTCGGCGCCACATGGCGGCACGGCGGATAGCAAGGTGACTGAAGCCGCGCCGGACATGTTCGACCGGGTTGTGTTCTATAGCCGCAACCTTGCCGTGCCGGCGCGCCGCGACATTGATGACCCCCAGGTGCTGGCGGGCAAGGAGCAGTTTTACAATGCGGGCTGCATCTCGTGCCATACACCCAAATTCGTCACCCGCCGTGATTCAATCAGCGAAGAACAATCGTTCCAGCTGATCTGGCCCTATAGCGACCTTCTGCTCCATGACATGGGCGACGGGCTGGCCGACAACCGTCCTGAAGGTGTCGCCAATGGCCGCGAGTGGCGCACGCCGCCACTCTGGGGCATCGGGCTCACTCAGGCCGTCAACGGTCATACGCAGTTTCTGCATGATGGCCGTGCCCGCAATCTGCTTGAAGCGATCCTCTGGCATGGCGGCGAAGCACAGTCATCCCGTGATGCGGTCGTGGAGATGGATACAGATGAAAGAGAGGCGCTGCTTGCATTCCTCAACTCGCTTTAGCACCGCAAGAAAATCCGGCCACGCGGGCCGCCTAGCCGTTGCCGGGGCGGTTCTGTGGGGCGCCGTTACTGCACTGGCAGCACCCGCCTCAGCGCTGGATGATGCGGCATATGCGAAGGTCAATGCAGCACTTGTGGCAGGACATCTGGTTCCGGCCTATGAAGCGCTTGCGGCTACAACCGGCATTCTTGATGAGACCACCACATCCTATTGCGAGGGCGATGGAGATACGTCCATTGACCTGCTGCGGGATGCCTTCCTTAACACCAATGATGCATGGATGGGTGTGGAGCATGTGCGATTTGGTCCCGCCGAACTGTTCATGCGGAATTTGCGTTTGAACTTCTGGCCGCAGGCGCGCGGCAAGGTGTCTGATGCCATTGCGGATGCCCTGTCATCCAACGAAGACCTGCAGACCAAACCGGTGAACCAGCGATCCTTTGCCGTTCAGGGTCTACCGGCCATGGAGTATCTGGTGTTTGGTGTTGCCGATGACGGCCAGGGCCTGCCGGCACACACGCCGCGCTGTGACCTGGCCCGCGCGATCAGCGGCAATATGCGCGCACTGGCAATTGAGGTTCTGGCGGAGTGGACACAGGGCGACACGGCCTTTCAGCAGGTCATGGCGCAGCCGGGACCGGACAATGCGCTGTATCAAACCCCATC
>JBCBUN010000469.1:0-2009 GCA_039818145.1 Pseudomonadota bacterium | reverse complement strand
ATTTTGTGTCGGCTCGTGGCCCAGCGCCTGAAGAATGAGCACGGTATCACTGCCGCTTTGTGTGGCGTCCGTGAAATCAGTGATCAGAGGCTTGAGCGCCTCGACCTTCCGGCCAGCGGACAACAAGGCCCGGATAAGCCCGGTTGTGACATAGGTTTTGCCGATGTCTGTTCCCGATGCCGTGACAAAAAACATAGAACCACTCATGCTGCCGGTCGCCTTATAATCCGCTCACGGACAATTTCCGCTAGTCTTGAAATATCTTTGGGGTCATGCTCCGCCATGAATGTCAGGCGTAGCCGGGCCGTACCTGCCGGTACCGTTGGCGGGCGAATGGCTGTGACCAGATAGCCCTCGTTCAGGAGCATGTGTGACGCCGCCAGCGCGTCGCGCTCGTCCCCGATGATGACGGGCACGATGGGGCTTTGAGGAGCAGGTAGCCCGGCCTCACGGCAGAACTGCGCTGCGTTGCTCACGGGCTTCTCAATCAGAGCCTTGTCACTCTCAATTATCTCCAAGGCGGCAATGGCAGCAGCGGCATTGGCTGGAGGCAGGCCGGTTGAATACACAAACGTGCGCGCCCTGCTCTTGAGAAGATCAATCACCGGCTGGCTTGCGCATACATATCCCCCATAACCGCCGACGGCCTTGGAGAGCGTCCCCATTTGCAGCGGGATATCCAGCGGCACATTACCAAAGGCACGCGTTGATCCATGGCCGCCCCCAATGACTCCCAGGCCATGGGCATCATCGGTCATCAGCCACGTATCATGGTCACCGGCGAGCGCTGCCATCTCGGGTAAAGGTGCAAGGTCCCCGTCCATGGAAAAGACACCGTCCGTTACCATCAGGGCATTGCGGGCGGATGCGCGGTGGGCCTGCAGCAGGTCTTCAAGATGGGCCATGTCATTGTGCCGAAAGACATGAACCTGCGCGTCTGACATCCGCGCGCCGGACATCAAACAGGCGTGAGAGAGCTCATCGGCAAATACAATATCGCCCGCGCCGACGAGGCTTGGAATGATACCGGTATTTGCAAGGTAGCCGGCGCCGAACACCAAGGCAGCGTCCGTGCCCTTAAGGCGGGCCAGGCGGGTTTCAAGCTGAGCGAACAGAGGATGGTTGCCGGTGACGAGACGAGATGCGCCCGACCCCACACCAAGTTCTTCAACAGCGGCCTGGGCTGCTTTTTTGACCGCAGGATGCTGCGACAGATTGAGATAGTCGTTGCAGCAAAACGAGATCACGTCCCGGTTGCTGCGAACAGCGGTTCCAGCTGCCTTGCGGGCAGTGTCGGTCAGCTCGCGGCGCTGTCCACGTGCGGCGAGGCTTTCAAGTTTGGTGCTGGCGAAGTCATCAAGGCTGGGCATAAACCCTCTTGCTTATATGGCTTGTTTTTACGGGATTAGGCTTGTTCCTCAGGTGCGGGCCACTATGCTCTGCCGCCTGTTCCCCCTCAAGGACTTCTCGACATACGCATGGCTGATACGCCCGGGACCAATAACACGCCGCCTGCATGGCTGACCGACGGTTTTGACCATATCTGGTTGCCCTACACGCAGATGCAAGGCGCACCCCTGCCCGCACCGATTGCCCGCACCGCAGGCTGCAAGCTGGTGATGGCAGATGGGCGTGAACTCATTGACGGCGTTGCGTCCTGGTGGACGGCCGCGCATGGCTACAATCATCCGCATATTCGCGAGACCGTAACCCGGCAACTGGAAACACTTCCCCATGTGATGCTGGGGGGGCTCGCCCATGAGCAGGCCTACACGCTGGCATCACGTCTGGCGAAGATGGCGCCGGGCGACCTGTCCCGCGTGTTCTTTTCTGAATCAGGGTCAGTTTCCGTCGAAATCGCCATGAAGATGGCGGTGCAGTATTGGATCAATAAGGGGGCTAAGGGCCGTTCCCAGTTTGTCTCTTTCACGGGCGGCTATCACGGCGACACGTTTGCCACCATGTCAGTCTGCGATCCGGAAGAAGGCATGCATTCGTTGTTCGCCGGG
>JBCBUN010000468.1:0-2010 GCA_039818145.1 Pseudomonadota bacterium | reverse complement strand
CCTGATCAATCAGTGAAAGGATAGCGGTCATGGAACCTGCTGCATTCACATCAATAAATGCGTCATTGCCGCGAATATGGAAGTCTTCCGTCTTGAAGGTTCCGTCAGTTACCTGAATGAGGCCACCCGAAGGTGGTGCAATTTCGCCTCCGACCATCTTTGCTTCAAACGCATTGCCTTTGAGACTCAGGGAGCCGCGCGCGTGGCGAATGGGAGAGAGGTCACCAAGATAACGCACCTGCAAATCGGCAAACTGCACATCAAGTGACACAGCCTCGTCGGGAAGCGGCGTGGCATCGAGCGCACCATCAGGTGCATCGATCTTGAGGATACCTTGATCCAGGTATCCACCGGTGATGTTTGAGACAACCCAATCGCGCGCGCCGGTGGCTACTCTGGGTGGCCAGATCTGAGTCAAGTCACTGACGAGCAGTTGCTCTATCTCTCCGTCAAGCACCACCGAAAGTGGGCCTTCGGACAGACCAGAAAGTTGTCCCGCGACTGACACATATCCCTCTCCAAGCGCCATCGACGCGTTCTCAATGTCGAGACGACCGTCGCTCAGAGAATATTTCAAGCTTGCCTCAAGCCCATCAACTCGCGCGATACCGACTGTCACGTTCGGCACATTGATCGCCAGCGGCTGTGCCTCGACGGACAAATACACGTCTTCAATGCCGCCGGCATCGCTGACACTTATTTCACCACGACCAGCTACAGACAGATCAATGGCCTCGCCCTTCACAGCGAACTCATCCAATTCGACCACACCTTCAGGCCAGGTCACTCGGCCTTTGATGTGTGCGCTATCAATCTCATAGTTCCAGGGTCGAGGTGTGTATGGTGGGGGAACGTCTTCGGGCTGCGGCTTGCCGTCATAGCCCAGTGGTTTTGGCGGGTAGAAAGGCGCGGGCTCATTGATCGGCAGCACTAGTTCGCCCGGACCGGCATTCAAGTCCACTTCAAGGTCTGCGATAGAGAGCCCGTTGCGATTGAGCTTTGCCGTCACCCGGCCTGACACGGCGCTGTTGATCATTGCAAGCGGTTCAAGCGCGACCATGGTCCGGGCAAAGTCCGGGAGCATGATGTTGTTGAGGTTGGCCACAATGACCACAGGTTCATCAGCACCCGACGCGCGCACAGTCCCTATGAAATCCCACTCTCCGCCTGGAGATAAGACATGGGCATTTATGACGCCGGCCATCCCGATCGGTGTATTGCGAAATTCAAGCCCCACATCGGACGCCAGCCAGAGTCCACCGGAGCGTTGATCAAACACGGTGATTGCAGCATCGCGGATGCTCAGCCCTTCAAGATGTCGGCCCGTATCCGCATTATCTCCAGGGGACGACACGGCGCCAAGCAGCGTGGCCAACAGCGCATCGCCTTCCTCCGACACGGTAGGTTCCGGTGCGGGAAGAGCGACCTCGTTCCTGGTAAGGCCAAAGCTGACCGTCCCGTCTGCGCTTCGCACCAGCGTCAGTGACGCGCCTTCGAATACCAGTTTCTTCGGGACCAGTCGGCCGGCAAGTGCGGCACGCAAGTTGAAATCGATTGCCAGTTTCGGCACCGACACAACTTCCTGATCCTCTTCACCGAGGATGACAACATTGACCGCCTGCAGTTCCAGGGCGCCTTGCCCATCTGCCCAAGCGATGACCATGTCTTCGATATCTATGCGGTTGGCTGGTAGTTGATCGTTGGCAGCCTGTTCGACAAATGGGGTCAGGAAGCTGACCGGCAGCGGCCCCTGAGAAAGACGCCATGCAGCGGCTGCGGCAAGCAGCAAGGCAACGGCGGAGAGCCCCGCAACAACCTCGAGCGCGATTTTGGTAGCCGGACGGATCAAAAGGTCTGTATCTCGTTTCCTGTAAGCGGCTCTGCACACATGTGCACGAACAGCGGGCTTTCTTCTAAATCTGTAAAAGCCCTATCGAATCAACGCCCATAATGGCAAAAACCGTCGCCAATTGAGTGTACAGAGGTGCCCAAATCCTATGTGCGCACCAT
>JBCBUN010000467.1:1737-2014 GCA_039818145.1 Pseudomonadota bacterium | reverse complement strand
ACACATGGCGCGATGATACGTCCGCCCGCACGCTCAACTGCAATTGGCTTAGGCCGCGAATCCGGCGCCAGAGCCGCAGATGATCGCCGAACGTCTCCGGTTCTGTGCCTTCCAGACTAGCAGGATTGGCAATCAGGTCGTTCATTGTTGTCTCCCAAGGCAATCGTCGCAATGCGGGTCAGGCACTCATATTAGGACGCCGCCTTCAGCATACACTTACCTGTCAGGTAAGGCGGAAGAAGCCGTACTGACGACTTAGGCCAAGTGTAGAAGACCG
>JBCBUN010000467.1:0-1727 GCA_039818145.1 Pseudomonadota bacterium | reverse complement strand
CTGTTTTGTGGGCCAAATGCAGGCTCAGCGCCACATTCACAGCTTCAAAACAACGCCTGTTCCAGCCAATATGCCCCAACTGCTTCGCGTTTTTTTCGAGGATCATATGAGCTGGCAACCATCACAGGACGCAGACTGCAATGGCGATACGGGTTGTGCGCCCGTGCGTGCGGTCATCACACCAAAGCCGAAGGACATCGGTGGATTTGAAGTGCGGCGGGTGCTGCCATCCATTGAGGCGCGCTCGATCGGCCCGTTTGTGTTCTTTGACCATATGGGACCGGCGACGCTGCCCGCGGGACAAGGCATCGATGTGCGGCCGCATCCCCATATCGGCCTATCAACCCTGACCTGGCTGTTTGACGGCTCCATGATGCATCGTGACAGCATCGGCGCCGTTCAGGAAATCAAACCGGGCGAAGTCAACTGGATGACGGCCGGGTCCGGCATTGTGCACTCCGAGCGCTCGCCTGATCATTTTCGGAACAGTGACGCGCGCATTGAGGGCATTCAGACCTGGCACGCCCTGCCTGCCGAACATGAGGAGATTGACCCGACATTTGAGCACTATCCGATCGAAGACATCCCCGTTGTGGATCATGGTGGCGTGCGTGTCGCGCTGATCGCCGGTGGTGCCTTTGGCATGGTGTCGCCGATGAAGGTCTATTCAGAAACGCTGTATGCGGATGTTCGCATGCAGCCGGGTACGCAGTTTGGTGTTCCTGTCGGGGTGGAAGAGCGCGCCATTTACATTGTTGACGGCGAGATAGAAGTCGCGGGCGATACGTTTGGAAAGATGCAGATGCTGGTGCTCGACCAGCATGTGACTCCGGCCATAACTTCGCCACACGGCGCCCATCTGATGCTGATCGGTGGCGCTCCCATTGGTCCGCGCAAACTATGGTGGAACCTCGTCTCCACCCGGCCTGAGCGTATTGAGCAGGCCAAGCAGGACTGGCAGGAGGGCCGCTTTGCCAAGGTGCCCGGCGAAGATGAGTTCATTCCGCTTCCGGAGAAATAAGAAAATGAAAAACCTCACATTGCTTGGTGCCTTGATGTGCGCAGCCTTCGCGTTCGTTGCGCCGTCACAGGCGCAAGACTTCAACTCCGCCCCCGTGCCCAACAGCATCACAACCAAGTATGGTGAAACACGTGCCTACTTCCGGGACTGGCTGGCGATCTGCAAGCCGGGCGAAGATGCCTGCCGCGCCGTCGGATACGCCGGCAAGGTCGGCCATGTGGGTGACTACCAGTTTTTTGTCCGCTCCGGCACGGTCGGACTTGATTACCAGATGCAGTTCGTACCCGTGGCCGTCATGGCAGACACCTCGATGCCCATGGAGATCATCATCGATGACGAGTCGCTTGGCACGTTTGAGTTCGGCGCAGACGACGGCTACTACCGCGATGGCAATGTGGTGAATGAATTCACCTTCGGCCAGTCGCGGAGCAACCTGGACATGCTTCCTGCGATGCAGGCTGGGTCGACCATGGTAGTGCGCTTTACGGATGAAAATGGCGAGACCGGCAACGTGCAATTCTCGCTCTTTGGTCTGACCAATGCCTTGCGCTGGATGGACGCCTACCGTCAGAGCGACTAACGCTCGCGCTGCTGCCGCAGGCTCAGGGCCGTAAGCCCAAGCACGAGGACCGACAGGACCACTGACAGGATGGCATTCCCGTTCCATCCTGCCAGGTCGTAGGCGATGGTTCCTGCCCAGCTGAAG
>JBCBUN010000466.1:0-2020 GCA_039818145.1 Pseudomonadota bacterium | reverse complement strand
CCCGGCTAGACAATTGCATGGTTGCGGGAAACAGCACTTTATGCGGGAACCTCACCTGATGACGTCACGACCCACCATTGCAATTCGCAACGCAGGCTTTGCCGTTCTGGCAGCCGGTGTGTTGCTGCCGGCAACGCTCTCAGCAGCACCGTCCGATCATACCGGACAGATGGTTGTCGCCCAGGCGGAGATCGGCCAGACCCTGATCGCGGATGGCGACAAGGCCTGGCAGGCAGGAAATCCGACACAGGCCGCCGACCTCTACAGCCGTGCCGTGGAAACCGGCAATCTGACCTCGGCCCAGCGCGCCTATGCCTTGAGAGCCCTTGGGTTTGTGTCTGCCGAGATCGGCAAACCTGACGAGGCGGCCCGCGCCTTCAACGCCTCCTTGAGCATCGAAGACAACCCCGGCGCCGCATTGGGTCTGGCTGTCTCACTGCGCCAGTCTGGCGATATCGCAGGCGCAAATGCTGCCCTTGGCAAGGTGGACCGGCGGGTCCTCACGACGGACCAACTCCCGTTCTATCTCGACGAAAAAGCATCTGCTTCTCTGCCCGACAACCCTCAAGCCGCCATCACCGCCCTTGAAGAAGCGGTCAGCCTGAACGAGAGCGTCTACCGGCGTGTCCGCCTGTCTCAGCTCTATCGACAGACAGGCGACACCGCAAAGGCGCAGGCAAATCTCGAAAAAGCAGAAGACGCCTTGGCCGCACAGCCTGGTGCGGCGGCGGATGTAGCATATGCAGCCTTGGCGTCCGGCGATGATGCGGCGGCAGCGCGCTATTTTGAACAAGCCCGTGCCGGTGGGGGACTCACATCCAACGGCCTTGCTGATTATGGCTATGCCCTCAAGCGCCAGGGCGATCTGGATGGATCAACGGAACTCTTCCGAGACGCCATTGATGCCCATGATACCAGCCCGGACGCACAAGACGCATCAGGCCAGCGCCGCCTGTTCCGCCTGCGCCGCGAAGTCTCATACACCGAACGGACCTGGTACGCGGATGCGTTCCTGTCCTTCCGCGATAATTCCGTAGATCTCGTAAGTGCACCGGAAGCCGGCGAAAGCGATAGCTTTGCAGGATGGGAAGTCGGCTACATCGCGCCGCAGATCGGCAGCATGAAGCACCGCGCCCTTACCCTCTTCACCCGGGGCTTCACAGGCTTTGAAGGGGACACGCTCAACACACGCGACGAATCCCTGCAATTGGGTGTCGGCGCGCGCTTCCGTCCACTGGCTGACCACAATCTGGTTTTCACCGTCGAGCGGCTCATTTCAGTGGGCGATGAGGCACGCGATGCCTGGCTTCTGGTTGCCGGTTACTCTCTGGCTGACGGGCTTGATATTGATCCAGTGCTCAACGACTGGGAAAGCTGGAACGTTTATGCAGACGTCGCTTACATCCCGGATGACCCACGCTTTATGGCGACAAATCTTGAAGGTTGGTACGGCCACAGCTTCAAACTGAGTGAGTCAGTCGTGTTGACACCCCATGTGGTAGCAGCGGCCAGATACTCAGACGACAAATTCGACACCAACCGCGTTGTTGAAGCCGGGCCAGGTGTCGGCCTTCGCTACTGGTTCAATGAAGACAAGTACACGGGGCCGCGGTCGTACTTCGATTTCAAGGTCCAGTACCGCTATGCGTTCATCAACGAAGATGACCGCGACGATGGCGCCTTCGTCGGGACGGCCATTCTTCACTACTGATCGACTTGGGCTCTGACGCGCTATTCGCCCAGCGTCTTTTGCGCCAGTTCCCGCTCGGCCTGAGTGAGGCCGCCGGCAGCGAGCGCTGCGGCGTAGTCCACGCGCGCTGCCACCACTTCACCCGCAACATCACGGGCAATTGCCCGATACAGGAGCGCACGCCCATTGGTCGCATCGCGCGCCGCAGCCTCGTTGGCAAACTCAGCCGCTTGCGCTGTCCGGCCTGATTGAATGGCCGCCTGGGACGAGATGATCCAGACCTGTGCTCGATCCGGATTGGGTGCACGCGCCCGGGCCAGATAGATTTCC
>JBCBUN010000465.1:0-2044 GCA_039818145.1 Pseudomonadota bacterium | reverse complement strand
TGGTGAGATAGGCGCCGAGGTCGCCAAGGTCCGGTGCGGCTTCGAGGAACCCGACCAGCATTTCCGGTGGCTCATGGGCCATGGCTTCGGCGGCCAGCTTGTGGGCGATGATCTCGGCACCTTCGCAGCACTCGTTGCCGTAGCAATGGTCCCCATTGTGGTGGGTGTTGACCAGCATGCCGATGGTCTCTGCCGCCTTGGGTTCGGCCTTGCGATAGGCATCCAGCATGTCGCGGGTGAGGGGGACGTCGAACAGGGTGTCGACGATCAACGACTGATCGCCATCGACGATCATGCCGGAGTTGGACCAGCCCCAGCCGCCGTCCGGCTGGAGCCAGGCATAGGCACCGTTGCCGAGCTCATGCAGGCCCTTTGTATAAGTGTATTTGGGAATGCCTAGTCCTGTGACATCGCTGGCCATGGGTCCGGTCTCCTGCTGAGTTATCTAGTGCGTGTGACGCTGGCGAGGTCGGGCACTTCGCCATCCTCAAGGTCTACTTCGAATGTCTCAAGGTAGCGGGACACAAGCATGTAGAAACCAATGGTGATGGTGAGTTCCTGCAACTGACGGGCGCCGAGCTTGTCGAGCAGGGGATTGAAGGTGGCGTCGGACGCTTTCACGTTCTTCAGCACATCATCGGTGTAGGCCATGACCTGGGCTTCGATCTCGGTCAGGTCTTTTGTCTCTCCCGTGCGGGCGGCGGCGATCAGCTCCTCGCGCATTTTCATCTGGCGCGAAATCGTCTCGTGTTGCTGCACTTCGTAGGCGGCGCCGGACAGGTGGCCGACACGCAGGATGGCGAGTTCGCGCAGTTCCGGGTCGAGTTCCGTCTCGGACAGGATGCCGCCGCCAAATTGCATGAAGCGGCCGAACAGGGGGCCCGTATGCGCCAGCATACGGAAGATGTTGATGGGTGGGGCGTTCTCAAACGCCTTGGCGGAGAGGCCCTCCAGCGTGCTGGGGTCTGCGTAGTCTATACGTGCCATTTTGTTCCCTCGTGTCTCCGGCCTTTTGCGACGTGTTCTTGTGAATTTGACACTCTGTCAGTGGCCGGAGCAGCAGCATAAACCGCTGTCTGCCCGCAAAGCGAGCAGACTCACCATCAATTCGGCGCAAAATCGCTGCAAAAAGCACAGTGTGGTGCGGGTTATGATTGCCAGCGTGCTTGCACGCGCTAGACTTACCTCCAAGCGAAGACGCTAAAGCCCCGGAATAAAATGGGGCATCTTGGGGAGCGACACATGATTGATTTCGACAACATCAAAGTGATTGGTGACATCACGCGCTATCAGGCGCGGACACGTCCCGACCACATCGCACAGATTTTCGAAGGTCGTGAGACGACCTACGGAGAACTGGACAAACGCGCCTGCCAGGCGGCACAGGGCCTGATTGCCGAGGGCATGAAGAAGGACGGGCGCATTGCCTTCATGGGCAAAGGCTCCGACCACTACTTTGAAATGCTCAACGGGGCCTTCAAGGCCGGGTCCGTTGTGGTGGGCGTCAACTGGCGTCTGGCCGGACCGGAAGTTGAATACATCTTCAACGACAGCCACTCGGAGATCGTTTTCGTCAGCGAAGACTTCTACGACATTGTCGGAGCGGCACTGCCGAACTGCCCGAAGATCCGCAAGGTCATTGCCCTTGATGGTGGCCATGCGGAATGGGAATCCTTCACAGAGTGGCGGGACAAGTTCGACGCCACGGACCCGCAAGTGGAGATGGGGCCGGACGACGACATCATTCAGCTCTACACGTCAGGCACCACCGGGTACCCAAAGGGCGTGCAGTTGACCAACGCCAACTATATTTCGGTGCTGGATCAGGCGGAACGTGCCGGCTGGGCACAGTGGGAACCTGAGGACAAGAACCTTGTGGTCATGCCGCTGTTCCACGTGGCCGGCGTGAATGTGGGCGTCATCGGTCACGCTCAGGGCTGCACCAACATCATCATGAAGGATGTGGACCCGGCGGGCATTCTGGATGCCATCACCGAGCAGCGCGTCTCCATTGCGTTCATGGTGCCGGCGGTGATCCTGTTCC
>JBCBUN010000464.1:0-2052 GCA_039818145.1 Pseudomonadota bacterium | reverse complement strand
CTGATTGCCCCCTGAGAAACCAACCAAGTCTGCATCACCGTCACCATCAACATCTGCAAGGTATTGAAAGGTTCCTGCCGAAAAGGGTTGCAGAGTGTTTGCAAACGTGTGTGTCGTGGAGAAAGTGCCATCAATCTGGCCATAGGCGAGATAGATGCTTTGACCAACGATCCCCAAAAGGTCAGCCATGCCGTCGCCGTTGACATCCTCAAGGAAGCGCGGCACTTCCATGCCCCCCCACGCACTCGACAGGAGTGATGTGGAGTGGTGGTGCTCGTTGTAAGTGGACGCAAGTAGCGAGTTGTGCTCTGCCAACTGGCGAGCAACCACATCAAGACTGGCAATTGTGTGTGACACACCGGTGTCCGCAAAACGCAGCGTTTCGACACGCTGGTTCACGTCAGCAAAGTTCTTGATTGTTATCTGATCATGCGTCCCGCGAATCCGAATCGTCAGATCGCCACGCTCATACAGGAAGTCGAGGTCACCAAGATCGAGACCGGCGGCCAGCTCAACAGTGTCAGCGCCAGCATTGACCATCTGCTGCGTGCCAACAGAGTTCTTCGGGTCTGGCGATGGAACGATAACAAAGGCCTGATCGTGAATGACATCCGACCCGTAGCCGCGGCCAAATACATAGGTGTCGTTGCCAAATCCGCCGTGCAGCGCGTCGTTGCCGCTGCCGCCATCCAACCGGTCATGAGCCCCATAGGGAGTGTAACTGTCTACCATGTCCTGGTAGGACGCTACGCCTCCTCCCAGCCCGAATAGACCACCGAACTGGAAGGTATGAACCTCTTCAGATCCATCGCCGTAGATTACATCGTTGCCGTCTTCGCCAAAGATCTCGTCGTTGCCGAGATCGCCAACGATGTAGTCATGTCCGGTGCCACCCTTCACATAGTCGTGGCCTGAACGGGTACGGATGGTGTCATTGCCGTCACCGCCGCTTAGCGCCTGCGCAAAGAAACCGAGATCACCAAGCTGCTGGTTTGTACTGTCGTCAAAGTCGATGATGTCGTCGAACCTGGTGGCAGTGATGATTTCGACTGAATCAACGGCGACTTCGTAGTCGTTGGTTGCGGTGGAGAAATTGCTCTCGTTGACCTGTACGCCCTGGCGTACATCGTCCCAGACGCTGTAGAGATCGCTACCAAAGTTTACGTGGCTGACGCCCCACAGGTTACCGAAGAAGAACCCGGCAGTCTGATACAATGGCTGTACGTTGACGCCTGCCGACAACGCGGCGAAATCTGCCTCGTCGATACCAGCGCCCCCGTCGATCTTGATCACGCTGCCGGGTACGAAGGTGCCGCTGTCGTCGACGCGGATGATGTCATTGCCATCGCCAGCAAGGACAACGGTGTTTTCGGTTGGCGCAACTGTTATATGGTCGTCGAAATTGGTCGCAATCACGCTTTCGAAATTGCTGATCGTGTCGTCATCACCGTGGCCGCCGGACACAGTATTGTCGATGAGATTGATCGTAATCCCTGCGTCAGATTCCGCATAGGAAATGGCGTCGAAGCCGTCACCGCCATCTAGTGTGTCGGCTCCTGCACCCCCTTCGATGATGTTGCTGAAAGCATCGCCAGTGATGGTGTCACTGTAGGCCGACCCGATAACATTTTCGATCTCGACAAGGGTGTCACCCTCAGCGTGTCCACCGGAGGCAGAACTCGTGACCAGGTCAATGGTCACACCTGCGTCCGACCCGGTGTAGACGGCAAAGTCAAATCCTTCGCCACCAATCAGCCGGTCGAACCCAGCGCCCCCCTGCAGGAAGTCGCTACCACCGTTGCCCACCAGCAAGTCATCCGCAACCGAGCCGATGAGCATGTCGCTGTACTGCGACCCGCTTATTGCTTCGAAGTTGGAAAGAACATCGCCTTCTGCATCGCCGGCCTGGCCGGCAGTCCCATCAAGATAGACTTTGACGCCGGTCTGTGAGGTTGCATAGCTCGCAATGTCAAAGCCTATCTTGATGGGACTGCCGGCCAGGCCGGCGATGCAGAAGGCGATGTTCTTTCCAACTTCGAAGCAATAAGCGGG
>JBCBUN010000463.1:0-2054 GCA_039818145.1 Pseudomonadota bacterium | reverse complement strand
CCGTCATGCATAAGAGCCGCTGATGCCGCGGCCGGAGCGCTTGGTGCAGCATCGGCCATGGCTCAGGAAATTGGGGTCGACCGTGGCTTGCCACGGCAGTCCCTCACAGTGAACACGAAGGCTGCTGCGGCATCTCTTTTGAGCTTCCTGCACATGCGTGTTGATGGAAACATGGTTTTGCCACCGTCTATGGCCAATCCGACCATCGGCATTTATCGCGCGGGATGTGGTCGACACATTCATCTTCATGGCGGTTTCCCGCATCTGCGCGATGGTATTCTGAGACTGCTTGATTGCGAAAACGATGAGACCTCAGTTTCGGATGCGGTCAGCAAATGGGACGCGGTCGCACTTGAGGATGCGCTTGCCTACATGAACCTATGCGGGGCAGTCGTCCGTACGCGCGCCGAATGGGCGGAACATCAGCAAGGCCGGCTTCTTGCCGCCGCACCATTGGTGGAACTGGTCCGCATCGCTGATGCACCAACGAAAGAACTGCCGCCTTCGACGCAACGCCCTTTGGAAAAGCTACGTGTCCTGGATATGACGCGCGTGTTGGCTGGCCCTACCTGTGGTCGAACCCTGGCGTCCCATGGTGCCGATGTTCTCAGACTCGGTGCGGCCCATCTCCCAACCATCGAACCATTCGTGATGGACACAGGTCACGGCAAGCGGTTCGCTACACTGGACTTTGGTATCAAGGAAAACGCTGAAACACTCAAAGACCTGGCAGGAAAAGCAAATATCTTCGTGCAGGGATATCGCCCCGGTTCGCTCGAGCGTCATGGCCTTGGCCCGCAGCATCTCGCTGAACTACGTCCCGGCATCATCTATGTGTCAGTCAATTGCTATGGGCATGAAGGCCCCATGTCGTCCCGCGCAGGCTGGGAGCAACTGGCGCAAAGTGCATCCGGCATGGCGCGCTTGCATTCTGATGAGACTGTTGCATCGGGCGAGAATCCAACTCTGTTTCCTGCCGCCGCAACAGACTACACGACCGGGTATCTGGCAGCATTTGGCGCACTCGCTGCTCTGCGCCGCCAGCAGCATGAAGGCGGCAGCTGGCATGTCCGCGTCTCGCTGTCACGTACGGCAATGTGGATGATGGATTTGGGCGCAGTTGATCATCGCAAGGCTGTGCCGGTCAGTGACGAAGACCTCGGCCAACTAATGGATACCCGCGACACGCCGTTTGGCGAGATGTTGTTCCTGCGGCCGGCAGACATGCTCAGTCACACACCGCCCTTCTGGGAGCTGCCTCCATCACCCATGGGCAGTAGCACTCCGACCTGGCGATAGGCTGAACCCGGCTCCAACCGTTACTGTCCAGGCCTGTAGGTCCGCGTGGCCTCTGCTTCCAACGCGTCTCGATCCCAAGGTATCTCGCGGAACTGCTCAGTCGCGTAGAGCGGAGTTTGGTCAGCGTAATGCGGACTTGTTTCGTCGAGCGTTGCCGACCCGAACTGGTGAATGCTCTCGCTTTTGAGCGATCCGTCAGGCGCCCAGTCTGCGATGTAAATCATCGTGTCGCCGCCCTGCGCAACCAGCCGACCGTCTTCCTGTGGCAGGCGTGCGTAGACTGCACGCATAAGGTCCGGCCCGCCACCAAGGGGCAGATCGACATCGCCACGGCGAATGCGGTTGACCTCGCCCCATGGGACGTCGAGACGGCCCCAGTGTTCCATCAAATGGGCCACAGTATCGCGAAGGGATTGGAGGGTGTCAGGTACCGGCGTGCCCTGTATCTGCGCCCAGACCACAGGCTCGCCAGCGAGCACAGCAACGGCTGCATTTGTGTCGTCCATGTCCGCACTCATGTCGAAGTTCGCCAGCAGCCTTTGAGCAGCTTCCATATCCGGCTCGCCGGAAAAGTCCTCCGCCAGCCACATCTCAATGAGTTTCGCGAGCTCGCTGTCCTTCGAATACGTCTTATCGAACTTGTATTCCTTGAATTCGGCTGCAGAAATCTGAGTGTCAGGTCGCAGCAACTCCAGACCCCGGTACCCTCGGTTGGTCATCTGAGTCTCGATACCCATGGTTACCGGAAAGCTCTC
>JBCBUN010000462.1:0-2071 GCA_039818145.1 Pseudomonadota bacterium | reverse complement strand
AACCTGCAATCAGGTTTTGACCGCCACAAAAAGATAGCGGTTAAGCGAAAAGAAATACTGCCCGTTCGCGCCCATGGCCTTGAGGTCATCCGACCAGGCCTGTGCCTCGTCTTCGCTGACGCCATCGCGCCCGGACACAAATCCCTGAATGCCTCTCATGATGCCCGCCGAATAGCTGTGCGGGTTCCAGTCCGGATTGAACATGGGGATCAACTCGCGACGGGTGACGGTCATGCCCGCCTGATGGAGGAGGTGCGGCAGCTTGCGTGGCAGAAACGGGTCCACCAGATGCGCGTCCCATACCTTGAGGATTTTCTCCATCCGCTCCCGGTTGGACGAGTGCCAGACGATCGAGTCCCAGTCCGTATCCAGAATGACGATCCGCCCGCCGGGCTTGAGCACCCGCTTTGCCTCGTGCAGCGCAGCACCCATGTCAGAGACATATTCATAGACCTGCGTCGACACGACCACGTCGACGCTCTCATTGGCCATGGGGATCTGTTCAGCCTCCCCATGCTCCACGGTGACCCATGGCATATCCGCACACCTCTTGGCGGACATCTCCACCATGGGGCGTGACATGTCGACACCGGTAACACGGCCCTCCGCTGTCACCGCCTTACCCATGTCATGGAGCAGCAGCCCGGGACCCACACCAATGTCGAGCGCCGCCATGCCCGGCCGCAGGGCCATGGCCGCCATCACATGGGTTCGCTGCCCCACCACATCAGGCGTCAGATACATCGCCTCAATGGCTTTCGCCGCGCGCTCATCAAAATCAATCATGTCGGACATGGTGTCTCGCCCCCCTGTCATCGGTCCCTGACAGACACTCTGCACCAAAGCACGCCACTTGCCGAATGATACAGGTCAGGCGGATCAAGACATCGCGTTAGCCGTCCAGTTTCCGCATGCTGGAGATGTGCATGGCCGCAAATGCGACGGCTGACAGAATGAACACGATCAACTCTGCCATGCCGAACGCCCATGGCTCACCGGCGAAGACATACTTTGCGAGATTGAATCCTGCAAAAAGGTAGATCGCCAGCACCGGCGCGACGATGACCGCATAGCGCGGATAACTGCCGTGCCGACCAAGCAAGAAATCAAGCATTGGGCATCCCTCAGAATTGCGGCTTCAAAACAGCAAGGACGACCACAAGCACACCGAAAAAGACAATGGGCCAGGTAACACTGACCAGAAAGCGCCAGTGCACTTCGACGTCCCGCTCATAAGCCTCCATGTCCCCGGCATGTCGGTGACGCGCCTTGTTGCCGCCGAAATGTGACAGGTAGTAGTCCATGATCTCAATCGGCAGAAAGATGCCGAAGACGATCAACATCTTCAGGACAAACCAGTCGCTGTCCGCGCCATACCCCGAGACAAGCCAAAGCACCGGCCCGGTTATCATGATGACCGGGAAAGCCACATGCTCCAGCACCACACCTTTGTCAAAGCGCTCGATTGCCAGATTGCGCATGGCGACCGCCTGGCCGTCACCCGGGTTCGCACGCCAGGCCTGGAAGGCGGGAACCAGATAGTTCTGATACGCCACGGCAGTGCTGAACAACCAAACCATCACAGCAAGCAGATGGATCAGCTTGATCTGCATATAGAAGGGTGAAGCCAGGTCCGTGAATGCGTCGACCAGGTCCGGTTCTCGCTATGCAGACTTGGACTTGGCTGCTTCCCACACCTGCATGCTGGCCGGCGCGGGCGATGGCGCAAATGTGGTTTCATCCAGCGCTGCGAGAGCACGCTCCCGGTCAGCCGAAGTAAAGGCCCCTGTTGTCAGGCAGAATTCCACCATGTTGCCATTGGGATCACGGGTATAAACCGAGTGGCACCAGTTGTGATCAATCTCCAGCACGTCGAGACCAGCTGCGTTCCACTTGGCACGCCACGTTTCAAGTTCTTCGGCGCTCTGTACATCAAAGGAATAATGGTTGGTGCCGGCCGGAAGCTTGCCAGCCTCGTTCAGATCAAACACATGATCGCCCTGTCCCGGAACATCATGCAGTTCCCAAAAGGCGATGAACCTGCTGTCATCGCCATCCATCCGGTAGAAGA
>JBCBUN010000461.1:0-2097 GCA_039818145.1 Pseudomonadota bacterium | reverse complement strand
GTTCCTGCCCAGCTGAAGATGCCGCCGCCTGCAAACATAATGACAATGTAGATGGTCATGAGGCGCGTGCGGATTTCAGGGTCGAGACTGAGAAACGTCATGCGGCCGGACACGTCAATGGCCGGACCGACCAGATTCATCAGGATGATCGGGATCATCAAAAGCCACAGGCTATGACCAAAGAACGGCAAGGTCACAACGGCTGCGAGCTGACCTATGGCGAGCACGAAGCGGGCTTTGGTGGCACCCACCCGGTCCGCCCATTTCCCAAGGCGCGCCGTCGTGACGAGACTGATGGCGGAGAAAACCGCCAGATAGCCGACCACGTCCACGCCGTAGCCCATTTGCGGGCTGGTAAGATGAAGACCAAGGCCCATCCATACAGCGAGAAAAATGCCAAAGCTCAACGCCTGGATGACACCGGACAACAGGATGGTGGGGTGGCGCCCAATGATCGGAAAGATTGACAGGATCAGCTGCGCGTAACTCTGGCCGGGTGCCGTCTCACGGTCACGCGGCTCCATAATGAAGGGCAGCAGGATGGAGACGAGAAACATGAGCCCGGCCGCGGCGTAGTAGACCGAACGCCAGCCAAACTGCTCTGCCAGCACACCACCGCCAGCGCGCGCCACCAGAATACCCGCAATGATGCCGGTGGTAAGAATGGCCGTCGCGTAGCCGAGCTCATCAGGGGCAACACGACGAGACACATAGGCGGGCAACAGATAGGGCGCGATGGTGAAGAAACCCAGTATGGTTGAGCCTGCCACGAACAGCTCGAAGTCCTGAGCGAATGCCATCCCCGAAATGGCAAGAAACTGTGCCGCGACGAAAATGGATGTCAGCCGCTTGTTGCTGACCCGATCGCCGAGCGGCAGCAAAAAGAAGATGCCGAGGGCAAGCGCGATCTGGTTGAAGGCAGGAACCGCACCAATGATTGATGCACTGACACCAAAATCCTCCGCCACCACGGCAATGATCGGGTGGACGTAATAGGCATTGGCGGTGACAACGGCACTTGCCAGCGCGAGCAGGTACAATCGTGACCTGCTCAGGGTGTGTCCATGCTGGCTGTCGTTCGACGTCATTTACGCTCCGCCCGATTCTGCGCTGGGCACTGCCAGCACTGGTGAGGCAGCGTCATACGCCGCCTGCACCATCAATACCAGACCATGACGCGCGAGCGCGTCTGTGTCAGCGGCTATCGCGGAAGGCTTTGACGCGCGGATTGGCAGCACAGGCTGCATAGTCCGCCTGGATCATGTCGCGCCGCGCGTCAATTGCCGTGCTCATGTCGGGATCCGAGAAGATGTAGAGACGGTTATCGCGAATGGCATCAAGCGTAAGCCCCCCAACGATGTCAGGCGGCATGCCGCCTTCCACAAAGGCGGTCATGGCTTCAAGACCGGCCTCATCGTCATAGGCCTGTCCTGAGGGACGACCAAGATGGGCATTGTGGATGTTGGTTCGCACAAACCCCGGGCACAGAACACTGACGCCAATCTTGTGCACCTCAAGTTCAAGGCGCTGGCTTTCCGACAGTCCAACAACTGCGAACTTTGTGGCGCAGTAAGGCGAGAGGCCCGGGCTTGCCCAATGACCCGCCATGGATGCCACGTTGACGATATGACCACCGCCACGAGCCTTGAGAAGCGGCGTGAATATCTCTGTGCCATGCACGACGCCCATCACGTTAACGTCGATGATCCAGCGCCAGTCCTTGAGGGGAATGGTGCCCGTGTCGCCGCCAAGGCTGACACCCGCGTTGTTGACCAGGATGTCGACACCACCGAGTTCGGCCACGGCCTTGTCGGCAGCCGCGCGCATGGCGGCCTCATCGGCTACATCACATGTGGTGCCAAACGCGGTTACGCCATTTTTTGTCAGCGCTTCAACCGCATTATCAACTTTTGCCTGATCCAGATCCGCGATCATCACGTGGGCGCCCTCCTGGCCCAGTGACTTTGCGATTTCAAACCCAATGCCCGACGCACCACCGGTAATGAATGCGGTCTTGCCATCTATCTGCATTTGTTCGTGCTCCGTTCAATCTGGTCTGGCATTTGTGTGCCAGGTGGGGGTGCGTTGTTTCATACC
>JBCBUN010000460.1:0-2098 GCA_039818145.1 Pseudomonadota bacterium | reverse complement strand
TCTATCAAATCATCATAGTCCAGAGCATCACCGAGGGCTGCACCCTGTCGGTTGAGACGGATCGACTTTAGTCCCATGTCTTCCGCCTGTTGATAGATCGCGCGGATGCCATCAACGGTTGTCTCGCGGGGAAGCTGCAGGTCAAGGGCCAAACCATCTGTCAGGAACGGCTGAACGGCCTGGGCCATCAAAAGCCGATCTTCGGTGCTGACGCAGCGTGCGCCAATCTCGCCAAGCGGCTCATCACAGTCAAACACCGGCAGATGTTCGACAGGCAGGTCTCTTGATCCTTCAAGGGTCAGCGCACCGCAGCAATAGAAGTTGGCGTGTTCAATATCCCAGTTCGAGAAACCCAAGCCCGCCAAAATGTCTTCATCGCTCTGCGTGCAAAGGTCTCCTTCCCAGCCCAGCACGTACGGAGTAAATACCGCTCGAATGTTGCTCGCAGTCGCCAAGGCGCTCTCGGTTACTTCGATGTCTTCGTCAGTGAAGCCTCGTGAACGCAGAATGTCATAATTGACGCCTGGTGCTCCGTGCAGGGATCCGCGCCCGACCAGATAATCCAGAATGGAGTCGATCGACGCATCGTCATGCTGCAGCGCGCGTAAGCCGGAGGGAACTGCTGGCGACACAACTTTGTAAATCGCTTCAGCATCCAGCTCTGGTGTCAGTCGTCGGTACTTAACGAGGGTCCGGACAGGCAAGAGGGCTGAGGACTCAGCGCCCAACAGTTCGGTATACACAACGTCATTTGAAACAGCGGTCAGCGCGATATTGCGAAGACCTGTCTTCTCAGCTTTTCCAATGGCACGGTCCAATATGTCACGTGCTGCCTGCAGTATGCCGGCCTGCTGAGGTGTATGCGGATGTAATGGTTGGGACGGATATGTGGTCGACTCGCTGGAGTTTCCAAGCAGAGCGTTTCGCATCCTACGCAGAAGCGCGTCAGCTTCTTGCGGAGAATAGGTCTCTGTGGCTGGTGTAAGAGCCGCCGCCAAACCAGCGCTTGTCGCCGCTGCCGTTGCTGTAACCAGAGCGCAAATTGATGCTGCAAGGGCGCGCCCCTCGTCAGAACCGTAGGCGGCACCTTGGCTCATGAGCGTTGCTGCAATATTCATGGGAGCGATAGCAATCGGCCGCAGGTCGGAGGGCACACCGACCTCGTCATGCGCAATGTCCAGCGCAATGGTCAGCAGGCGGACGGAATGGACTAATCCATCAATGTCTATGCGTCCGGAAGCCCGGTCATTCCCAAGATCCGGCACCGTGAATGCCAGCAGATCGACAGCGCCCGACGGGGTGAACCCTGCCGGAACGGCAACTCCGCTGGATGTCAGTATGAGTTGGTCAGCTTGTACTAGGCTGTTGTCATGCAAAGACTTCTCAAAGCACACACCCGGTGCCCCCCCGCGCAAGGCTGCAAGGGCCAGGGCTTCTGTCCATGTTCCTTCGCAGGTAGTCGATTTGCGGACCGCGTAGGGCGTCTGGGTGCCCAGCAGGTCCCAAATGTCAGAGTCGTCGTCTAGGTGTGTGTCAGCGTCGGGCCAACTGTCGTCCCCGGCAATCCATTCATCCAACAAACGTCGTGCAACCGCAGCAGGTAGGCCTCTGTTTTTGGCATCCGCCAAGGCCGTTTCCAGAGCACGGTTCCCTCCGACGCTTGGGCCACCATCGGCCAATGCCTGCTTGATTGATTGCGTGAGGTCCGAAAGGGAGTTGCGGCCAAGAGCCAGTGCCGCAGCGTCTTGCTCTCGTCGTGCGTCAGAAGCAATGCGCGTCAAAAACCTGTCGCTGCTGATGCTGTCTGTCGATGGCAACGAAACGCGGGATGGTTCGCCACCTGTATGCGCAATCCCGCATGGCCCGTAACCGTAGGCCCAGCCCCGGCCGACCTGCTGCCAGGTTGCAGAAGACAGGGTGATCTTTTGCAATACCAGCGCAGCCCGAAGTTCGTCATGGAAGGCGAGGGCATCTTCCGTCCCATCGAAGTAACCGGTGAGCAGACCTTGTCGTGCCAAACCGCCTGCGACGCGATCCAGGGCGGTTCTTACATCAATTTCAAATGTATTGGCCGGACTATCTGATTTGCTGTCGCTAT
>JBCBUN010000459.1:0-2102 GCA_039818145.1 Pseudomonadota bacterium | reverse complement strand
ACCCTGTCGCGTGTCGGCAGCCGCGCGCCTGACACGGCGCAAGCCTTTGTTGAAAAACTTCAGGCCGACAAGAATCCCGACGTAGCTGCCGGTGCCAAAGGTTTTGCGCCGTCAGGTGACTATGAGGCCCTTCTCGCTGACCCCGCAGTTGACGCCATCTATGTGGCAACACCGCATACAAGCCATGCCCAGTGGGCCATCCGCGCCGCGCAGGCAGGCAAGCATGTGCTGGTGGAAAAACCAGCTGCGCTCAATCACGCAGACACAATGGCCATGGTTGAAGCCGCCCGCGAAGCCGGCGTGTTCTTCATGGAAGCCTTCATGTTCCGCCTCGCGCCGCAGACGCGCAAGCTGGTGGAGTTGATCGAAGGCGGCGAGATCGGCCGGGTCCGGACGATTGAGGCCAGCTTTGGGTTCCATGCGCCATTCGATGCGTCCTCCCGTCTGTTCGCCAACGAGCTGGGTGGTGGTGGTCTCATGGATGTGGGGCTCTACCCCGTGTCCGTTGCCCGCCTCGTAGCGGGTGCCAACGACAAACATGGATTTGCAGACCCCATCAAAGTCGCCGGCTCAGCGCGCCTGGGTGAAACGGGTGTTGATGAATGGGCAGCAGCCCTTCTCACCTTCGACAATGATGTGATCGCTCAGCTCTCCACAGCTGTGTCCGCTTGGCTGCCCAACAATGTGAACATCTATGGCGAGACCGGATCACTGCACATCGCCAGCCCCTGGCATGCTGCCGGTGTGGAAGGCGGGTCGTCCTCTATTGAGCTGCGTCGCTTCGGCAAGGACACACAAACCATTGATGTCCCGCAGGACAAATGGCTCTACGAAATCGAGGCCGATCATGTGGCGGAGTGCGTCGCCAATGGCCTGACGGAGAGCCCGCTGGTCCCCATTGCGGATACGCTTGGCAACATGCGGACACTGGATCAATGGCGCGACAGCGCCCGCTTCCGCTATGAAGCTGAAAGCACAAAAAAAGCTTGGCCCACCGCCAGCCGCTTGCCCCTCGCAGTGTCAGACACAGCCCGCATGCAGACGCGGACCATTGAGGGCGTCGCCAGACCGGTCTCAGCCCTTATCATGGGGTGCGACAACCAGACAGCAATGCCCCACGCATCAGTTCAGTTTGATGATTTCTACATGCAGGGCGGCAACTGCTTTGATACCGCGCATCTTTATGGCGACGGCATCATGGAAAAGCTGCTGGGCGTCTGGATGGAAGACCGTGGTGTTCGCGATGATCTTGTTCTTATCTGCAAAGGCGCACACACACCGGACTGTCGCCCGGATGCCGTCCGCCCGCAGCTCGAGGAAAGCCTGGAGCGCTTGCGGACAGACCGGGCAGACATTTATTTCCTGCACCGGGACGATACCAGCGTGCCCATCGGGGAATGGGTCGATCTCCTCAACGAGTTGAAAGACGAAGGCAAAATCAGTGTCTTTGGCGGCTCCAACTGGAGCAAGGAACGCATGGCGGAAGCCAATGCTTATGCGGCTGCCAATGGCAAGCAGGGCTTTGGCGTCCTCTCCAATAATTTCTCACTGGCCCGCATGAACAATCCAATCTGGCCGGGCGTTGTCGCCTGCTCAGATGATGATTATCGGACGTGGCTGGAAGAAACAGGCACCGCCCTCTTCTCCTGGTCATCCCAGGCGCGTGGGTTCTTCACCGATCGCGCCGGTCCGGACATCAAGACCGACCATGACCTGGTGTACGCGTTCTACAGCGATGACAATTTTGAACGCCGCCGCCGCGCATACGAGCTGGCAGAGAAAAAGAACGTCCATCCCATGACAGTCGCCCTGGCATATGTGCTGACACAAAAGATGCCCACATGCGCTCTGGTCGGTCCGCGGACGCTAGCCGAACTGCGGACCTCCCTCGCCGTCTTTGACTTGAGCCTTACGGAAGACGAAGTCGCCTGGCTGGATTTGCGCGGCTAGACCTCTCATGCGTCAGGCCACCCGTGCTTCAGGCCAGAGGCGAAGGAAGTTCTCGCTGTAGAACTTGGTTTTAATGTCCTCGCCCCGATCACCCATGGTGCGCTCAAACCGAGCAATCGGGTCGCGGGTACCTTCCACATGCGGGTAGTCGC
>JBCBUN010000458.1:0-2107 GCA_039818145.1 Pseudomonadota bacterium | reverse complement strand
TGGGTCGGCGCGAAGCATTGTTTCGTTTTTCTGCGGTGCAGCGGAATTTTCGTTGAACTTCATTGCCTGGCATGGTCAGTGACGCACTGCAGTCCAGGAGAGAATCATGAGTATTGCCCGCCCCTATCGTTCCGTTCTTTACATCCCTGGGTCGCGGGAGAGCGCGCTTCTCAAAGCGCGAAGCCTGGCCACTGATGCGATCATTTTCGATCTCGAGGATGCTGTTGCACCCGACGCCAAAACAGAGGCTCGCGCGCTGCTCAAACGGGAACTGAGTGATGGCGGCTATGGCGCGCGGGCACGACTCGTCCGCATTAACGGTTTGGACACCGAATGGGGTCACGATGATCTTCAAGCTCTTGTTCCAACAGCACCGGATGCCATTCTGCTTCCCAAGGTAGAGACACCCCAACAGGTCGCAGTCGTCGCAGAGCACATCTCCAACGTGCCCGCCGCGGCCGCCACAAGGGTCTGGGCGATGATGGAAACGCCAGCAGGCATCCTGAACGCCACTGCAATTGCTGCCGCGCCTGGGATGGGTGGATTTGTCCTGGGAACCAACGATCTAGCCAAGGATCTGGGCTGCCGATATCGCGCTGACCGCCTTCCCTTGCAGACCGCGCTTCAGACTTGCCTTTTGGCCGCCAGGGCAGCAGGCATTGCCTGCGTTGATGGCGTTTACAATGCCTTTAAGGACGAAAGTGGCCTGCGCGCGGAATGCGAACAGGGGCGGGACCTGGGGATGGACGGCAAAACCCTGATCCACCCGGCCCAACTATCTGTCGCCAACGAGGTGTTTGCTCCTGACTCAACGGAAGTTGAGCTGGCAGAGCGGCAAATCTCCGCGTTCGAAACAGCTCTGGCGCAGGGCGAAGGCGTTGCGGTGGTGGACGGCAAAATCGTAGAAAACCTCCATGTCGAAACCGCCCGAGCCACGCTTGCAAAGGCTAGGGCCATAGCAGAACTGGAGGCCTGATGGTGGGTTGGCTTCTCTTGATCCTTGGGCTGGCGCTCTGGGCTGGAATTCATCTGTTCAAACGCATTTCGCCGGAGCGCCGGGCGAAATTCGGAGACCCGTTCAAGGGCGTTGTTGCCTTGACCCTCGTAGTCTCCATCGTCCTTATGGTGTTGGGATATCGAGCGACACCTGTGGTCAACGTCTGGCAGCCGCCCGGTTTCTTCACCCACATAAACAATCTGCTTGTCCTTGTGGCGATCTATATGATGTCCCCAGCGCCCAAACGGGGCGCTGTCCTGAACGAGAGGCGGCATCCCATGCTGACCGGGTTCAAGCTCTGGGCCTTCGCGCATCTTCTTGTAAATGGGGACCTTGCGTCGATCCTGCTCTTTGGCGGCTTGCTGGCATGGGCGGTTGTCTCCGTCATCATGATCAACCGTGCTGAGCCATCTTGGACGCCCCGCCCGAGCGGCTCGCTCCCGATGGACGGCGTGTTCCTCTTGGGATCGGCGGTGCTGCTTGGCGTTATAGGCTTTGTCCACAACTGGCTTGGAGTCTGGCCCTTTGGCTGAAACAACGTTGTACCGCTTCCTGACGGCGGATGACACATCCGCCTTTTGCCACAAGGTCAGCGCGGCTCTGGCTGAGGGTTGGGCCCTCTATGGCGATCCGACCTACGCATTCGACGCATCAAATGGTGTGATGCGATGCGGACAAGCTGTCACGAAGATCGTCGCCGCTCCTTACTCCAAAGACATGAAGCTGAGCGAGCAGTAACCATGAAGACCAACCCGGGACGTTTCTTCGAAGATTATGCCTTGGGCGACGTCATCCACCATGCAGTGCCGCGCACAGTGTCCGGGGGGGAACGGGCGCTGTACCACGCACTCTATCCGGCGCGTCACGCTCTCGCGTCATCAGATGCGTTTGCGCAGGCTTGCGGCCTGCCTGCCGCGCCTGTCGACGACCTGATTGCCTTTCACACAGTCTTTGGAAAGACAGTGCCAGACATATCCCTGAATGCCGTGGCGAATCTGGGCTATGCTGAGGGGCGGTTCCTACGCCCCGTCTGGCCCGGCGACACGCTGACAGCCAGCAGCGAGGTGATCGGGCTCAAACAGAACTCCAGTGGCAAGTCCGGCGTTGTCT
>JBCBUN010000457.1:0-2111 GCA_039818145.1 Pseudomonadota bacterium | reverse complement strand
TTCCACGATTGCCCGGAAATTGGTGTCGAGCACCCGCGCAGTTTCATTGAAGTCAGAGAGCCGATCACACAGTTCGTCCTGGAGCCGGTCGGCAGCCCCCTCGCCCATTATCTGTTCGAGCGATGCCAGATATTCAGGGATGTCGGCCCACTCGGGAACCGTCTTGTCCGTGATCTCAACATGAAACTGAAAGCCATACGCCGACTCACCAAATCGAAATGCCTGGACAGCGCTTGCGGTATTTGACGCCAACAGTGTTGAGCCTTGCGGCATCGACTTGACCTCTGCTCCATGCCACTGGAAGCAATCAGCCGGGTTGGACAGGCCCGCCATAAGCGGGTCGTTGTCTGCTTCAGATGTCAGGTGCACTGCCCCGAACCCGATCTCAGGCGTGTCCATCGTCCCAACAACACCATCAAGAGAGGCTGCCAGCAGTTGGTGTCCCAGGCATATGCCCAGGAAGGGCCCGTGCCCGCCTGTGACCCACCGTCGAATGGCAGTCATCTCAGGTTTGAGCCATGGATGGGATTCCGTCTGCCACACATCCATGGGCCCTCCCATTACCACGAGCGCGTCATACTCCTCGAAGCTGTCAGGGATCGCCTGCCCCTCGTCCAGCTCGACTGCATCCCAGCTTATGCCGTCACGCGTCCAGAAGTCCCGAAACACACCGGGGTGTTCGACATCAATATGCTGAAAGACCAGATACTTCACAGCTTGGACCTTTCTTGCCTTACGCGCTTTGGCTCACGCGTGCGACATGTGCCTCGATGGAATGTACGGCGGAGCTTTCGGCGATGTCACTTTTGCGTCCCGGATTGAGTACATTCACATTCTTGCCGCCGGTGTGCTTGGGCCAGGAACCCTTATAGATGACCGCGACACCGGGTTGCACCGTCTCAGAGATGCAGACCACAGCTCGCAACTCGCCCGTGTCGTTGTGTACCAGAACTTCGTCACCATCTTCCAGCGCGCGCTGGCTGCAATCGGTCGGGTGCACAATGATTTGCTGGCGACCAAGACGCTGCCGGATCCGCTCATCATTGCCATAGCTTGAGTTCATGAGCCATTTCGACGCCGGAGACAGGATGCGCAGCTTGCTGTCCTGCGCGGCGGCATCAGCATGTGCAAACGGCGTGCGCGGCAGACCGTCATTCTCAGCGCTGGAACTTGCGATCTCCACACGCCCGCTGGGTGTCGGTATCCCCTCGCCACCGAACTGCTCACGCGGCGCGGTCAGGAGCCTTGCCGTTCCGATCTTGGCAAGGTCGGAAAAGTCGCCCTCAAATGGTGTTTGCGCAACCAATGTATTCAACATGGTTGCGTCGTCTTCATACAATTCAAGAGCCTCGAGCCCCAGGCTCCTGGCTAGTCGGCGGAATATCTCCTGATTGGGAAGTGCCTCGCCGAACTGTGGTGCTACCTGCTTTTGCGCGGACAGGGTGTGGTGGAAATACGGAATAACCAGATCGTCAAACTCAAGGAAGCTGGCAGCCGGCAGAACATAGTCCGCATACTGAGTGGTATCGGTATGGAAAAGATCCACACACACATGAAGCAGATCTTTACGCTGCAGTGCGTCGCGCAAGTCGCTTTGGCGGGGCGATGAGGCAAGTATGTTATTGTTCCAGCAAAACAAGGCCTCGCTTTGACCTGGATCGAGCAACCTGTCCGGCATATCAAGATGGCTCAGATGTGGTGCCGGCCCGTCACGCAGATGGTCTGCGGTCAGGTAGTCCATATCTACCCCACGGGTGTTAGGCCCGTTCATGTAGGTAAGCCCGCAACCCTGCCCGATCAGATTGCCGGTTGTGGCAGCCAATGTGGCAAGAGAGCGGAACGCATTCCCACCAAATGTCGTTCTCTGCAAACCTTGGCCCAGCCACAGCAGCGATGGCCCCTGACAATACAGATGAGCCGCTTCCTCGATCTGGCCGGATGGCACGCCGGTCACGCGCTCGGCCCATACGGGATCGGCAGTCCTGATTTCTGGTTCAATTTCTTCGAAACCGAGTGTTTTCTCGGCAATGAAGTCCATGTCGAGCAGGCCGTCGCGCTGCGCGATATGCATAAAGGCGAATGCCAATGCGGCATCCGTGCCCGGACGCAGC
>JBCBUN010000456.1:0-2133 GCA_039818145.1 Pseudomonadota bacterium | reverse complement strand
GGCCAATCACCACGCGGTCGATTTCATCTGCGACTACATCCGTCTGATTACCCTTGGTACGGAAAACCCGCACGAACTCGAAGCGCTGATTGATGAGGAACTCGAAACCCATCACGAAGAGCGCCACCACCTGATTGACGCCATGCAGGCGCTGGCTGACGGGACGCCGGCTCTGGGGATTGTGGCCGCCGTGTTGGGCGTGATCAAAACCATGGGTTCAATCAACGAGCCACCGGAAATTCTCGGTAAACTCATCGGTGGTGCCCTTGTGGGTACGTTCCTTGGCGTGTTCGTGGCCTATGGCTTCTTTGCACCGATGACTGCATCGCTGAAGCACACCTATGACGCGGAAGCCAAATACTTCCAGTGCATCAAGGCTGCCCTTCTCGCCCACCTGTCAGGCTATCCGCCTGCCGTATCAGTCGAGTTCGGCCGCAAGGCCCTGCTGACGGAAACCCGTCCGACATTTGCAGAGCTCGAAGAGCGCACAGGTTCATTGCAGCCGGTCTAGGCCGCAGATAACAGCCCTATCGGAAGGACCAAGGCGCACACATGTCGAGCAACGAACAGCCGATCATCATCAAGCGGGTGAAGAAAGCCGCACACGGCCACCATGGTGGCGCGTGGAAGATCGCTTACGCCGACTTCGTGACCGCCATGATGGCCTTCTTCCTGCTCATGTGGCTGATCTCCATGACCACGCCCGAGCAAAAAGACGGGCTGGCCGATTACTTCGCGCCCCCCAATATCAGCCGCTCCAACTCAGGATCCGGCGGCATTCTCGCCGGCACTGCCCATGACAGTCGCGGGGCCAAGGAAGGCGGCGCAATCACAGCTGTTGTTGTGTCCATCGCCCCACCCGCGCAAAAGGAAGATGAAGGCAAGGACAAGGGCGAGACCCCCGGCGAAGGCCAGATCGGCGATAAGGAAGAAGACGGCGCTGAGTTGGCTCATGAGAGCCAGCTGCTGATCGACAATGGTGAAGCCCAGCAGGAAGCCCGCTCCTTCGCCCGCGCCGAAATGTCCATCCGTCAGAGCCTCAATGACCTGCCGGAACTCGCAGAGCTCTCCAAGCACATCATCATCGATGAAACACCTGAGGGCCTGCGCATCCAGCTTGTGGACCAGGAAGGCCGCTCCATGTTCCCGGCTGAAAGCGCTGTGCCGTATGAGCGGACCCGGGTCCTGCTGGACGCCATTGGCAAGACGCTCAATCTGCTGCCCAACCGCATCACAATCGGTGGTCATACGGATTCAACGCCTATGAGCACCGGTGACGACTACACCGCCTGGGAACTGACATCCGAGCGCGCAAACGCCGCCCGCAGGGTGTTGATGGAAAACGGCCTTGATGGCAATCGCGTCTATCAGGTAGCAGGCAAGTCGGACTCAGAACCGCTGTTCCCGGAAGACCCGTTCATGGCTGCAAACCGCCGCATTTCCATCGTGCTGCTGCGCGAAGCTCCGGTTCTGCCACCAAGCCAGATGCGTTAGGCCAAAACACCTGCGTCCACAGCCCCTATTGCACTTCGTTCTCCTGATCCCCATTTTACGTGAACGAACGTAGATTTCAGGAGACGTGAATGACGACGGTTGACCGCGCTGGTCCGGTGCATTGGCGAGATGCCTCAGGTGCCGATGCCATACATATTGATGCGGATCGCTACCCGGAGCTGTTCGACGGTATCCTGAAAAAGCGCTTCATGGCCTTCGTCATCGACTGGCTGCTGCTGGCCGTGGCGACCGTATTCCTTACGCTTGTTTTCGTTGTTCTCGGTCTTTTGACACTTGGCTTGGCCTGGGCGGCACTCCCCGTCGTTACACCGCTCATGTGGCTTGCCTATTTTACCTTCTCCATCGGAAGTCCAAGTTCTGCTACCCCGGGCATGCGTTTCATGGGCATTGAGGTGCGGACCTGGGATGGCGCGCGGCCTGAATATCTTCAGGGCGCATTGCAGACGCTGGTCTTCTACCTCTCATGGTCGACGACCATCATTTTGTTCCTGTTCCCGTTCTTCAACAAACGCCGCCGTTGCCTGCATGACTATCTGATTGGAACGGTTGTCATTAATTCACCGTCCAGTATTCCACCCGACGCGCGGGAATCTTCTAGTGAGAAATCACCCGCGCGTC
>JBCBUN010000455.1:0-2147 GCA_039818145.1 Pseudomonadota bacterium | reverse complement strand
CCGCACCGACAGGGTCACCCTCCACGTTCCCAAGGAGGTATCGTCTGCCGACCGGTCTTGAGCGGGGAGGCGGATGCCTGGAAGTCGGCAGACGATACCTCCTTGGGAACGTGGAGGGTGACCCTGTCGGTGCGGTGTGCGAGTAACGGGCGCACACCACAAGGGCGGCACATGTCACGCGCCTGGTCACGCCGTAAAAAAGCGGGCCCCGCGCCCTCCGCGCAGTTCCAAAGTGCGGCGCGCGGACGTCGGGTGTGCCCCATGCGTTGCAGGGTAATAGCAAGCGCGCATGGGGATGGGCAGGTGCCGAAGACCATCCGGTGTGGAGCGCCTTTGAGGCTGCCACTTGATAGATGTCTGATATCACGCCTTTCATGCCCGGCGGGCTTGAGGCGCTCCCACTCCCCTTGGCCGGGGAGGTGACGACACGCACCCTCCGTAGTCATTGGGCTGACGGAGCGCGTGGGTGTGTCCATTACGCGCAAAGTAGTTGTTGCGGCCTGCGTTGCTTCCCATGTTTGCTGCACCGAAGGGAGAGACCATCATGTCCGACATCAAACTTGAAGGGGGCTGCCAGTGCGGTGCGGTGCGCTATGTGCTGACCGCCCCGCCGCTCATGGCGTATGCCTGCCATTGCACCGAGTGCCGCCGTATTTCCGGCAGTGCCTTTGCGGTCTCCTGTGCTGCCTTGCAGGACACCATGGAGATCACTCAGGGGGAGTTGTCGCGGGTGGACTGGACCGTTGAGAGCGGTAGCCATCGCTATGGCGAGTTCTGTTCGGCATGCGGCACGCGCATCCGCCATGGCAGTGTGCCGGAGATGGGTGTCTATTCGGTGCGCGGCGGCACGCTGGACGACCAGCGATGGGCGGAACCCATGGCACATAGCTGGCTCTCCAGCGCGCTCGACTGGTTTGAGCCCCCCGAAGACGCGTTGCACTATGACGGGCAGCCGGAGGATTACGGTCCGATCATGGCGCGCTATGCGGAACGCATGAAATCGGGGTAGGGCGTGGCGTGCTAAAGGCAGGCGAAGGTTGCCGCAACCAGTCCCATGGAACGGGGATCGCCGACAACGGCGGCGCCCATCTTGTTGAGGACGTAGCCGATGGAGACTCCGGCTTCAGGGTCAAGACAGCCGAATGACCCGCCCCAGCCTGTGTGGCCGAAGGTCTGCGGATTGGGGCCGTACATCTCAAAGCCGTTCATGGCCATGCCGGAGCCCCAGCGCACGGGGACACCGAGAATGAGGTCTTCGTTCTCGATGCGCACGGTGCGCAGGGCGTCCATGGTTTCGCGTTTGATGATGGCCTTGCCGTCGGGCGCGGTGCTGTCGTCCAGCAGGGCGTAAAGCTTGGCGAGGGCGGAGGCACTGCCGAATCCACCGGCCGCAGGAATTTCCGCGGCCCGCCAGGCACGGTCATTGGGGGCCGTCTGGGCGATGGCCGGGTTGGTGAAGGTCAGGGCCTGGACTTCCGTTGTGCCGGCCAGCGGCTGCATGTCCTTGGCTTCGGTCAGCGGGGCCACGCGCGGTTCTTCGCTCTGGGGAAGGCCGATGAAAAAATCGATGCCGTGGGGCCTGCCGATTTCATCCTGAAGGAATGTGCCGATGGTCTTGCCACTGATGCGTTTGACCAGTTCACCTGCGAGGTAGCCATAGGTGAAAGCGTGATAGCCCGAGCGGGTGGTAGGTTCCCACAAAGGTTCCTGAGCTGCCAGGCGCTGCGCCATCAGGTCGTGGTTGTAGCAGTCCTCAAGGGTGGTGGGTTCGCGCAGTCCGGAAAGTCCGGATTGATGAGAGAGCATCTGGGCAACGGTGATGTCGCCTTTGCCGTGCGCTGCAAACTCCGGCCAATGGGTCGCAACCTTGTCGTCGTAGGAAAGCTGGCCGCGGTCAACCAGCAGGGCCACACAGATGGCGGCAACGCCTTTGGTGGTGGACCAGACATTGGCAAGCGTGTCGTGCTGCCACGGTGTCGCGCCGGTTTCGTCGGCATCGCCTGCCCACAGATCAACGACCAGTTCGCCCTTGTGAATGACGCTGAAGGAGGCCCCAATTTCAAGATCGTTTTTGAAGTTGTCAGCAAAGTGCTGGCGTACCGGCTCAAAGGCTGAGGCGCAGGTGCCGTGGATCTCGGTCATGGTCA
>JBCBUN010000454.1:0-2155 GCA_039818145.1 Pseudomonadota bacterium | reverse complement strand
CCGTATTGCCGATATAGACCAGCGGGTTGAAGCCCAGGCTCTGGGTCCCAACCACAAAGCCGCCGAAAATACCGATGATGTCGGCGATCAGGACCAGGATCGGCATCGAAATGACCGCGGCAATAATGCGCGGTGCCATCAGATACTTGAACGGGTTGGTGGAGAGCGTCACAAGAGCATCAATCTGCTCGGTCACGCGCATGGTGCCGATCTCAGCAGCGATGGCAGCGGATACACGCCCCGCTACCATGAGCCCGGCGATCACAGGCCCCAGTTCGCGGGTAATGCCAATGGCCACGATGTTGGCCACAAAACCTTCCGCGTTGAAGCGCGATCCGCCGATGAAAATCTGAAGCGCCAGCACACCACCTGTGAAGAAGGCGGTAAGTCCGACCACGGGAAGTGAAAAGTAGCCGATCCGCAACATCTGCTGGCCGATGAGACGCAGATAGAATGGGGGTGTAAAGCACGCCCGCACCGCTTGAAGCGTAAAACGGGTAAGGGCACACCTCAGCTAGGAAAGTAAGGACTGCGCGTCCGACCAGGGCAAATACGTTCACCGGTTCCAAGTGCTCCAAAGGAAGTGAATCGGGAGACAAATCACCCCGTAATATAGCGCCGCTCGTAGCGCGATCCCAAGCTGGTTAGCACCTCATATCCAATGGTACCAGTTGCCTGTGCCAGATCGTCCACACTTACCGTGGAACCTAGCAATTCAACGGTGTCTCCGGGCTTCACAGATGCGCTATCCAGGGCAGAAATATCAAGCGCGATCAGGTCCATGGAGACCCGGCCCACATAGGGTACCAATCTGCCATTGATCGCCGCCATGGCCGAATTCCCCGCCGTCCGGAAAATACCATCTGCGTACCCGGCAGCAATGGTCGCAGTCCGCATCGCTTCTGAGGCCTTGTAAGTGGCACCATAGCCAATCGTATCCCCGGCCTTCACATCCCGAACCTGAATGATCTCCGCCACAGCACGCACCACCGGCTCAAGAGGAGCCGAGGCGGCAGAAAACGGGGAGGCGCCATACAGGCAAATGCCCGGTCGGGTGAGGTCATAATGGTAGTCAGACCCCAGAAAGATCCCGGCCGAATTGGCCAGGCTTGCCGGTGCATCAGGCAGCCTGGCTCTCAGGGTGTCGAAGGATGTCTTTTGTCGCGCGTTCATCTCCGACGACGCATCGTCCGCGCAGGCGAGGTGGCTCATGACCAGTTTCAGGTTCAGATTGCCCAGCACCTCAGGATCGCCGCCAACAGTGCTCACCTGATCGGCATCCAGTCCGAGCCGGGACATACCGGTGTCCAGCATCAGTGCTGCCGGCAGAGTGTGGCCCGCAGCGTTGCTACAGGCCTTCCACTGTGAAATCTGCGTCAGGTCGTTGAGCACCGGAACCAGGTCAGCCTCCACCATCGCAGAGGTTGTGTCCTTCATGGTCCCGTTAAGAACATAGATGTCAGCGTCCGGCAGGGTCTTGCGAACGGCCACACCTTCGCTTGCCAGAGCAACAAAGAACGTCCGGCAGCCGGCCCGGTAGAGGGCTTCCACAACCGGAACCACACCAAGGCCATACCCGTCTGCCTTTACAACCGCAGATGCCGTCGCAGCGCCACTGGCCTCGTTCGCTGCCTGCCAGTTGCGGGCAATCGCGTCGAGGTCAATTGTCAGGTGACCAGGGAAGGGTGGGGCATCAGTCAAGCGAGCGGGCCGTATCCAGAAGGGGACAGATCACGGACCTTCATAGGACTGATGGAAATGGTCAAGATCGCCAAAGCGCGTCAGTTCCGCCTGGAATTGCAGCTCAACGCGGCCTGTGGGGCCGTGCCGCTGCTTGCCGACGATGACTTCCGCCTTGCCAAAGGCCTGGTTGCACTTGTCCTGCCAGGCCAGATGTTCCGGCGAGTCCGCGCTTGGCTCGGCACGAAGCAGATAATACTCCTCGCGATACACAAACATCACCACGTCCGCATCCTGCTCAATGGAGCCTGATTCACGCAGGTCGGAGAGTTGCGGGCGCTTGTCCTCACGCTGCTCAACCTGTCGAGAGAGCTGGGACAGGGCCAGAATGGGAACGTTCAGTTCCTTGGCCAGTGCTTTAAGGCCAGTGGTAATGGCCGTCACTTCCTGAACGCGGTTGTCCTGGTTCTTGCCT
>JBCBUN010000453.1:0-2156 GCA_039818145.1 Pseudomonadota bacterium | reverse complement strand
CTGCCTGCGTGCCGCCCAGCTGCTCGAATGCAGCCTTGGACATGGCAAAGGAATATGCGCTTGATCGCTATGCGTTTGGTCGTCAGATCGGTTCCTATCAGGCCATCAAGCACAAGCTTGCCGACATGTATGTGAAGCTCGAGCTGGCGCGTGGCCATTGCTACTACGGCGCCTGGGCGCTCTCTACAAACTCGCCTGAACTAGCGCTGGCAGCTGCTGGCGCGCGCGTGGCAGCAACGGAAGCTTTCCGCTACGCAGCACAGGAGAACATCCAGACACATGGTGGCATTGGCTACACATGGGAAGCCAACACCCAGTTTTACTATCGCCGTTCAAAACTGCTGGGCCTTGCCCTTGGTGCCGTTGGCGGTTGGAAAGAACGCATCGTGCGGCAGCTGGAACAGCGCAACGCCGCTTAAGCATCTGCATTCAGACATTTTGACAAACCAGGAGGTCCGTTATGGATTTCGACGATACCAAAGAAGAAGCTGCCTTCCGTAAGGAGTGCCACGATTGGCTGTCGCAGAATGCACGGCTCAAGTCTGCATCCGGCGAGAATTCACGTAACCGCAGCAACATGTCCGACGATGAGCTGGTGAAACGCGCAAAGGAATGGCAGGCCAAGAAGGCTGCAGCCGGCTACGCGCAGATCACATGGCCCAAGGAGTGGGGCGGCCGCGGCGGCACACCCATCGAGTCTGTCATTTATTCGCAGGAAGAAGCCAAATTCTCCGTTCCAGGCGGTGTATTTGAAATCGGACTTGGCATGTGTGTGCCGACCGTCATGACTTACGCAGATCCAGAGACATGTGAGCGGTTTGTTGGTCCAGCCCTTCGCGGCGAAGAAATCTGGTGCCAGCTTTTCTCAGAGCCTGCTGCCGGATCTGACGTGGCAGGTATTCGTACCAAGGCTGAAAAAGACGGGGACGAATGGGTCATCAACGGTCAGAAGGTATGGACCTCAGGTGCTCAGTTCTCTGACTTCGGCATCATCATCACCCGGACAGATCCCAATGTGCCAAAGCACAAGGGCCTGACCATGTTCTGGCTCGACATGAAGTCGCCCGGCGTTGAAGTACGTCCGATCAAGCAGATGTCCGGCGATTCAGGCTTCAATGAAGTCTTCTTCACAGATGTGCGCGTAAAGGACAGTCAGCGTCTTGGTGAAGTGGGGCAGGGGTGGAAATCAGCCATCACAACACTCATGAATGAGCGCCTCGCTGTTGGCGGTGGTGCTGGCGCCGGTGACTTCGGTGAGTTGCTTGCTCTGGCCCGCTCAACCGAAATGGAAGAGGGTGCCGCCATTGCTCAGTCTTCTGTTCGCGAAAAAATTGCAGACTGGTACGTGGAAAGCCAGGGGCTGAAGCTGAACCGCTTCCGCACCATTACAGCGCTTTCCAAAGGCACAGCGCCTGGCCCTGAAGCATCGATCGGCAAGATCGTATCTGCTCCAAAGATGCAGGACCTCGCTGCTTTCGCTATGGATATGGAAGACATGGGCGGCATCATTACCGACCGCAGCATCGCGCCGCTTAACGGTGGCTTCCAGGCTCAATGGTTTGGGGCTGCAGGGTACCGCATTGCAGGTGGCACAGATGAAATCCTGCGCAACATTGTGGCGGAGCGCGTTCTGGGTCTGCCGCAGGATGTGCGTGTGGACAAGGATGCCGCGTTCAACGAACTGCCGAAGGGCAAGTAGGCACCTACACTCTGAAATCGAAACGGCCCGGAGAGAAATCTCCGGGCCGTTTTGTTTTGACGTTCAAAGAGGCATGACCTCAACAGTTTCACCTGTGTCGCAAGGCGGCGCATCAGGCAGGCGTCGGATCAGCACATTGGCCTGTGATAGTGCTGCAAGATGGGATGAGTCCTGCTTGGCCATTGCCCGGACCGGGCCGGTTGCACCATCGCGAATACCGCGCAGATATGTCTCGCGATCACCATTGCCCTCAAGCGCTTCAGACAGAACCGCCGTCTCGAACCCAAGCGCCAGCGCAGTGGGCTGACCAAGCAAGGTACGCAAGGCCGGCACAAGAAAAAGCCGGGCAGTGACCATGGCTGAAACAGGGTTGCCGGGAAGACCCAAAACCGGCAAATCACCCAGCTTGCCAAACCAGGCGGGCTTGCCGGGCTTGACCCGGACTTTCTCAAAAATG
>JBCBUN010000452.1:0-2156 GCA_039818145.1 Pseudomonadota bacterium | reverse complement strand
CCTGTGCCGCATCTGCCAAAGCATATTCCTGTCGGACATCTGCTTTCACTGCACCCTTTGCCATCACTTCAAACAGGTCGGCGGCCGTCATGGCGAGATCTTCATCGCTGGCGGTATAGGCAGCCAAAGAGGGACGGGTCACGAAGAGCGATCCCTTTAGATTGAGAATACTCAGGTCGAAGGGCGGAACCGGTCCTGACGCATTGCCGAAGCTCGCCAGTAGTCCCAGCGGCGCCAGGCAGTCCAGTGACATGTTGAACGTGTCCTTGCCGACGCCGTCATAGACAACCGGCACCATCTTGCCGCCGGTGATCTCACGCACGCGCGCGGGGACGTCTTCGTCGCGGTAGAGAATTGTGTGGTCCGCCCCGGCCTGTTTGGCGAGTGCGGCCTTCTCTTCGCTGCCGACAGTCCCGATCACCGTCGCGCCCAGATGCTTTGCCCATTGGCAGGCGATAAGGCCAACGCCGCCGGCGGCTGCGTGAAACAGGATCGTGTCACCGGCTTTCACTTCATAGGTACGGCGCAGAAGATAATGCGCGGTCATGCCCTTGAGCATCATGGCGGCGGCGTCCTTGTCGCTCACCCCGTCGGGCACTTTGACCAAGCGGTTTGCCGGCGCGTTCTGTGCTTCTGAATACGCGCCAAGTGGTCCCGAACCATAGGCAACTCGGTCACCTGTTTTGAGGGCGGTGACACCGTCGCCGACTTTCGTGACGACGCCCGCTGCTTCCAGACCCAGCCCGCATGGAATGGGGGCCGGGTAGAGGCCGGACCGAAAATAGGTGTCGATGTAGTTGAGCCCGATGGCGGTGTGCTGAACCTGGACCTCACCCGCGGCTGGATCGGCCAGATCCACGTCCACAAGCTTGAGGACCTCCGGGCCACCGGTTTCAGTAATGCGGATGGCTTTGACCATGGATACGTTCCTGCCTGTCACTAAGTGAGCGTTGTTTTGATTCGTGTACGGAACGATGCCCGGATTGATTCAGGTTTGAACCGCCCGAAGCTAGGCGAGATGCTGGCGGAAGAATGCCAGGGTGCGTCCATTGGCCAGATCAGCATCGTCCTGATGGAAGTGGGCGCCGCCTTCACGGGCGAATGCATGGTCGCGGCCCGCATAGGAATGGACCGTGATGTGGTCCTTGCCGGCCAGACCTTCCTTGATGGCGGCCTGTGCTTCAGCGGGAACAAATTCATCCTTTTCAGCGATGTGCAGCATCAGTGGCTTTTTGATCTGCTCGGCCTCATCCAGCTTTTCCTGGATGTTGACGCCGTAGAAGCCGACGCTTGCATCCGCATCCGTGCGGGCAGCCGTCAGGTAGGCGAGGAGGCCGCCGAGGCAGTAGCCCACGGCACCGACCTTATTGTTGCAGACTTCCATCTGCCGCAGATGTTCGATGGTCGCGTCCACATCAATGATGCCGGCGTCCACGTCGAACTTGCCAAACAGCTCAAACGCCTTGGCCCATTCTTCTTCGGTCTTGTCGGTGATCTGAATGCCGGGCTCGAGCCGCCAGAACAGGTCCGGGCACAGGGCGACGAAGCCGTCGCGGGCGAGCTGGTCACAGATGTCGCGCATCACCTGGTTGACGCCGAAAATTTCCTGGATGACGACGATGCCGGGGCCTTTGCCATTGTCCGGGGTGGCGAGGTAGCCGCCAAATGTGCCGTCGGGGCCTTTGATCTCGATGTCCTGTCCGCTCACGTGTCGCGCTCCATAGCTGGGTGAGGAATATCCTGACTGTTGCCGCGCACCTTAGCGTGCAGGGACGGGCACGCAAGCAAATGTGGGGCATTGCCTGTGGATGTGAAGGGGGTGGTCAGGTCAGCGCTTGTGGACAGGCACTCTCACACCGGTCGGGCCAGCATGCTGTGCAGTGCGTCCGCATTCTCCACCGGTAGCGAGCAGTTTGTGCCCTGGCACACATAGGCGGCCGCTTCAGCGTCCTTTGGCACGGTCTTGCCGTGGGCGGGATGGCTCGCGGGCAGGTCATCGCTGGCCACATTCAGGACGAGTGAGGGCAGGGGGGACGCCAGGGCCACCTGACGCAATGCATCGGCTTGCGGGCCGGTGCCGGCAATGACCACCTGGGTGGCATTGAGAAGCGTGTCCAACCCATTGAGATAGGTGCACATGGGGAAGAAATTGCGTG
>JBCBUN010000451.1:0-2168 GCA_039818145.1 Pseudomonadota bacterium | reverse complement strand
GCGCGTCTGCTCTTTTCCTGGCGGTGGAGAGCATTGGCCGTCTGCTGGACCCCGCACCGGTCAGGGAATCGGCATTGGGTATAACCATCATTGTCGTCTCATTGGGCTTTACGTTGGCGCTTGTAACCTATCAACGGTACGTCCAGCGGCTGACCGGTTCGCTGGCTATTGCCGCGGACAGTTTGCACTACGCGAGCGATGTCGTGCTGAACCTGGGCGTCATTGCCGCCTTGATCATCGCAGGCTTGTTCAACGTGCCATGGGCTGATCCGGTCATTGCGTTGGCTCTTGCTGTCTGGATCGGCCGCGCTGCGTGGGAAATCGTCTCCCGCTCCACAAGTGAATTGATGGACAAGGAGCTGCCGCACGAAGACCGGCTCCGCATCGAAGAAATTGCGCTGTCTCATCCCCAGGTGCACACCATCCACGATTTGCGGACCAGAACCGCCGGACGCACGGTTTTCATCCAGTTTCATCTGGAAATTCCGGGCGACATGCGGCTCCGTCAGGCCCATGACATCGCAGACACGGTCGAACTCGCCATCGCAACCGAGTTCCCTGATGCTGAAATACTGATCCACCAAGACCCCGCAGGTCACGAAGACGTGCCCGAAGCGATGCAGCCAGAAAGTCCCATGGCGCCGACCCCGGCAAACGCTTAGGCTGCGGGCATGGAACCGGATACTCGTAAACGCACGCTCATTCTTACAGGCGCCAGCCGTGGCATTGGCCACGCGACTGTTATGCGCTTTTCGCAGGCTGGCTGGCGGGTAATTACCTGCTCGCGTCACGCGTTCCCTGAGAATTGCCCCTGGGAAGCAGGTCCCGAGGATCATATTCAAGTTGACCTGTCAGACCCTGCCGATACTGAACGCGCTGTGGCCGAGATGCGCACCCGGCTCGAAGATCAAGGAAATCGGCTTGATGCCCTTGTGAACAATGCGGGCATCAGTCCCAAGGGGCCCGATGGTGGTCGGCTGGGCACGATGAACACGGACCTGTCTGATTGGTTGCACGTGTTCCACGTCAACCTCTTCGCGCCAGTCAGTCTGGCACGTGGCCTCGTAGAGGAACTCAAGGCGGCGTCCGGGGCTGTGGTGAATGTCACTTCGATTGCGGGCAGCCGCGTCCATCCGTTTGCCGGATCCGCCTACGCCACCTCGAAAGCCGCGCTTGCCTCACTCACACGTGAAATGGCGTCAGACTTCGGGCCGCTTGGTGTGCGGGTGAATGCGATCGCCCCGGGCGAGATTGACACGTCCATCCTGTCTCCCGGCACCGACAAACTCGTCGAAGAAATCCCCATGCGCCGCCTTGGGCAGCCATCTGAGGTGGCGGAGACGATTTATTATCTGTGTTCGGAGCAGTCGAGTTATGTGACCGGCGCGGAAATCCACATCAATGGTGGACAGCACGTCTGATCCTCATGCGGATCGCAGACCTTCCTTGTTCACCCAGTGCTCAGTCGCATCAAGTGCACGCTCAAGACGGTCAAATACTTCATTGATTTCATCTTCCTTGATGATGAGGGGCGGACACAAAGCCACAATGTCGCCGCCAAGCGCGCGGGTGATGAGACCCTCTGATTCAGCAAATGCCTGACAGGCAGCGCCGACCTTCAAGGAAGCGTCAAAAGCGCGCTTTGTGCGCTTGTCTGCAACGATTTCGACAGCACCGATAAGACCTTTCGCACGCGCGTCACCAACAAGGGGATGGTCGGCCAGTTTCGCAAAACGCCCTTCAAAAACGGGGGCAACACTTTGGACATGGCTGACGATATTGCGCTTCTTGTAGATCTCCAGTGTCTTGATGGCGACCGCAGCGCATACCGGGTGAGCGGTGTAGGTAAAGCCATGGCCGAAAACACCGATTTTCCGGCTTTCATCCAGCATCGCCTGGTACATGTCCTCGCCAACAGTAATCGCTCCGATTGGCAAATAGGCAGATGACAATGCTTTCGCGACAGAGATCGTGTCGGGCGTCATGTCAAAGGTCTGCGAACCGAACATTTCACCGGTGCGCCCGAACCCACAGATGACTTCGTCTGCAATCAGGTACACATCATACTTGTCCAGCACCTTCTGAATTTTGGGGAAGTATCCTTCAGCCGGAAGGAGCACGCCACCTGCGCCCTGAATAGGCTCCGCGATGAAGGCGGCAACAGTGTC
>JBCBUN010000450.1:0-2172 GCA_039818145.1 Pseudomonadota bacterium | reverse complement strand
GCCATCACCAACACGATTGGCGAAGTCAGCCAGGTGGCATCTGCCATCGCCTCTGCGGTGGAAGAACAGGGTGCAACGACGCAGGAAATCTCCCGCAACATCCACGAGGCTGCAACCGGCACCCAGAGTGTGACGGAGTCGATCCACAAGGTATCGGAATCCATCAACAACAGCCGTGCAAGCTCGTCCACTGTTCGCAATGAAACGGGTGCGGTGATGAGCGCGGTGAATACGCTGGAAAGCCAGTTGACCGACACGCTGGATTCAATCCGTGCCGAATTTGCAAAAGACGTCGCCTAAGAGCGGGCCGCCTCTTTTACAAAAGGTTCAACAAGCAAACGGGCCCTGTCTCTTCTGAGACAGGGCCCGCCTGCGTAACGGAAACAATCAGTCAGATGCCGGGCCATATCGGCCCGACAAAGTATCGTCTTAGTTGGCCTGGCGGCGAAGGAAGGCTGGAATTTCCAGCTGTTCTTCCTCAACGGGATCCGGCGCCAGCTCACGAACCGGCGTGGCCTGCTGAACCGGTGCGGCACGCTGAGGTGTGTCGGCAGCCGGGTTTGCGACCGGGCGCGGAGCCATGCGGGGTTCCATGCGAGCGGCCGGTTTGGTTGCCGGGCGCAGCGGTGTCGCTGCACCACGATCCACTTCTTCGTCACGACCACGGGCAGCACCCGTGATGCGCTCAAAGAACCCGGGGGCCTTCTTGCGCGGCTTGGCCTGCATACGGCGTGGTTCAGGTGCAATGTAGGCAGCGCCCTCGTCCCGTGCCACGACGGCACCTCGTGGTGCCGGCTCTGCTGCAGCAGGTTCTTCGATCTCAGGTGCTGCCTCGGCAACTTCCTGCTGAACCTGCGGCTTGTGGATGATGACTTCAGCTTCGTATTCAGCCGGGTCGATATTGTCGTCCAGCGGCGGCAGTGACGTCATATAGGCCGCATCTGTTGCCGCAGTGGCAGCAGGTGCCTGAGCAGGAGGCGTTGCAGCATCATTTGCAGCAACTTCTGCTTCGGCCTGCTGGCTCTTGAGACGGAAACCGCGAACTGGTTCTGCAGCAGGCTTGGAAATCGGCGCATCTTCCGATGCTGCTTCTGAATCAATGCCTGTCGCAACAACAGAGACACGCATGGAACCATCAAGAGCGGTGTCGAATGTCGAACCGACAATGATGTTGGCGTCGGGATCAACTTCCTCACGAATGCGATTTGCCGCTTCGTCAACTTCATACAGCGTCATGTCCATGCCGCCGGTGATGTTGATGAGCACGCCACGCGCACCCTTCATGGAGACTTCGTCCAGCAGCGGGTTGGAGATCGCAGCTTCCGCGGACTCGATCGCACGGGTTTCGCCGGAGGCTTCACCCGTGCCCATCATCGCCTTGCCCATTTCGTTCATGACCGTGCGCACGTCGGCAAAGTCAAGATTGATAAGGCCCGGACGCACCATAAGGTCAGTGATGCCCGCCACACCGGAGTGCAGTACTTCATCCGCCATGCTGAACGCGTCAGCGAAGGTGGTTTTTTCGTTCGCGACACGGAACAGGTTCTGGTTGGGGATCACGATCAGCGTATCAACATAACGCTGCAGTTCATCAATACCTTCATCCGCAATCCGCATGCGGCGGCCGCCTTCAAACTGGAATGGTTTTGTCACCACACCAACCGTCAGGATGCCCATCTCGCGTGCAGCGCGCGCAATCACGGGTGCGCCGCCGGTGCCGGTGCCGCCGCCCATGCCGGCTGTAATGAATGCCATGTGGCAGCCGGTAAGGTGTTGAACGATCTCGTCCAGCGCTTCATCTGCTGCGGCCTCGCCCACCTGCGGGCGCGAGCCAGCACCCAGTCCCTGCGTAATGGCTGTACCCATCTGGATACGGCGGTCCGCAAGCGACTGCGACAGTGCCTGTGCATCTGTATTGGCGACAACAAAGTCCACGCCTTCAAGGCCGGACTCGATCATGTTGTTCACGCCGTTGCCACCGGCGCCACCGACGCCGAAGACAGTAATTCTAGGTTTCAGTTCGGTCTGTTCGGGGACCGAGAGATTGATCGTCATTGGAGGGCCTCCATTGGATGCGCTTGGTGCGCTTTGTTTCCGCTCGGCCTCACTGTTGAATGCGCCACCTGGACGGACCCTTTCTAGGGCCTCATTCCGGCTTTGCTTGTACGCAAC
>JBCBUN010000449.1:0-2178 GCA_039818145.1 Pseudomonadota bacterium | reverse complement strand
GTTTGTATCGACGAGATAGATCTTTCCGAAGATGTTGAACCGGAAGGGCTTGATGCCGTTCACGTCCTTCAGCGCACCATCGAAGATCGACATGGTGGACAGGGTGACGAAGAAGCTGGCCATCCAGATGTAGTTGAGGATTGCTGCAAGCCAGATATGGGTGGCGTAGTCCGGTGATGGCGCCCACAGGAGAAACAGGATGACCATGGAAACACCGGCCTGGCTCAACACCTGCCAGACCACATGGAACCGGGCGTGCGGTGTCCATGCAGGGTTGGTGGCATGGGTCTTGTTGAAGTCGGCAAAGATGGGGCCGACAGCAATGGCAAAACCGATGAATGAAAAGATGATACGCGGCACAAGAGTCTGGTCGTAGAAAGCGTCCATGGTCTTTCTCCTAGATGAGACCGGCGTAAGAGCCGCCGTCGAGTTGAAGGTTCTGACCGGAAATGAACCCGGCCTGGGCGCTGCACAGGAAGGCACAGGCATCGCCGAACTCTTCCGGCTGGCCCATGCGTTTGGCGGCGATGGTTTCGCAAATCTCCGCGCGGGCTTCTTCGCGCGTGATACCTTTTGCGGCCATGGCGAACTGCGCCATGCGTTCCTGCCGGTCGGTATCAAACCGCTCGGGCAGCATGTTGTTGATGGTCACATTGAAGGGGGCCGCATCCACTGACAGCCCCTTGCACAGGGCGGTCAGGCCGGAGCGGGCGGCGGTCGAGAGGCCCATATAGTAGTTGGGCGACTTCACCATGGCGGAGGTGATGTTGATGATGCGCCCGAACCGACGCTCCTTCATGCCGCCAATCAAGGCTTTGATCATGAAGGCGGGTGCCAGCATGTTGGCGTCAAGGGCCGCCTGCCAATCCTCAAGCTCCCACTTGGTGAATTCGCCAGGGGGTGGACCTTCATTGTTTGTCACCAGAATGTCCGCATCCGGACAGGCTGCCACGAGGCTCTCGCGGCCTTCAGCCGTATTGAGGTCAGCCGCGACCGCTTGAATGCGATCAACAGGAATGCCCAGCTCGGCAGCCATTTCCTGCCGGGCTTCTTCCAGCGTGTCTGCGTTGCGGCTGTTGATGGTGACGTTCACGCCTTCCCGCAGAAGAGATGTGGCGCATGCTCTGCCAAGACCGCGAGATGACGCGCAGACGATTGCCTTGCGGTTGTCCAATCCAAGGTTCATGCGTTTTCTCCCGCGTTGGTCGATAAGGCGGATGCCAGAGCGTCTTTGAGAAGCTGAGACGTGTTGTCTTCGGCGCCGGTGAAGCGGGCCGCAATGTGCCCATCCGGGCGAACCAGCACTGCCCCGGTTTCGGGGAGGCCGGTGCTGGCCTGCCAGTCCAAGCCTTCATCGCCAAAGTCTGCACCCTGCTGGCATGATGAAATGCCAAGGCCGGTACCCTGGAAGGCGCCATTGGCCTTGGGGCCGGTCAGCAAGGTGAATGTATCAACGGCCAGCATGTCGTGGATGGAGACCGTCTCGCCATTGCGCAAAACCCAGTGATGGGGCACGTGCTCGCCGATGTTCCAGCTTGGCTGGAAGTGGCTGGTTTCTATTTCGGCCGCTGGCGGCAGCGGGGCGGCGTCCTTCAAAGCATCGGAGGCGTAGCGATACCCAATCTGCAGATTGAAGCTGTCAAAATGCGGACGCTGTGCCTCCACGGCGTCCGGCAAGCCTTCAACATTTGCAGGGTCCGCACTGATGGCTGCGTAGTGCTCTGCTGTCTTTTCAGGATCCATCCCATGCAGCAGGATAATGAGATCGAAGATCTTTGCAGCGTTGGTCAGGCTTTGTTCGGAGTTGATGCGGGCAACGGGCTGTCGCTCAGCTTCATAGGTATCAAGCAGTTCAGGTGACGCCTGCCCCTTGAGGACAGCGGCGAGCTTCCAGGTCAGGTTTTGGGCGTCACCGGCTCCGGTATTGAGGCCGAGCCCGCCGGTCGGCGGAAAGCGATGAGCCGCATCGCCGACGAGGAACACCCGTCCCTTGCGATATCTCTCAGCCACCTGCGCGGACATGGCCCAGGACCCGATGGTGCGGATGTCCACCTGAACATCCGTGCTGCCTATGGCCTTGGTCACCAGATCCCGGCAGCGGGCCTCGTTGTAGTCCGCTGCGGTTTCAGTTGCGGGATCATAAGAATGCATCAGCACCCAGGTCTCTGCCCGGTCATA
>JBCBUN010000448.1:0-2189 GCA_039818145.1 Pseudomonadota bacterium | reverse complement strand
ACCAAAGCCAAGCTCAAGGCGCAGTTCGTCCATGGCAAGGGCGGTTGAGATTGGTTCTTCAACGGGGGCGGCCTGTTCCTGTGCAGCGGCTTCAGCGACGGCTGCTTCCTCGTCGGCGATTTTCTTCTCAGCGTCCTTGGTGAGGTACCAGGCAGCCCCGCCGCTTATCCCTGCCAGCAGCAGGAACGGCACCATGGGGATGCCGGGCAGAAGCGACATGACCACCATCACGCCGGAGGACATGCCCAGCGCCTGCGGGTAGCCGGAAAGCTGGCCAAAGAGTGCTTCGTCTGCGGCACCGTCCACCCCGGCCTTGGACACCAGAAGACCGGCAGCCATGGACACGATGAGGGCGGGAATCTGGCTGACCAGACCATCGCCGACGGTGAGCAGGGTGTAGGTCGCCGACGCGTCCGCAAATGACATGTCCATCTGCGCGACGCCGACGATGACACCGGCAATGACATTGATAAAGGTGATCAGCAGACCGGCAATCGCATCGCCGCGCACAAACTTGGACGCACCATCCATGGAGCCGTAGAAGGCGCTTTCGGCTTCAAGCTCCGAGCGGCGGGTGCGGGCGGTGTCTTCGTCGATGAGACCCGCTGACAGATCAGCGTCAATCGCCATCTGTTTGCCGGGCATGGCGTCCAAAGAGAAACGGGCGGCGACTTCAGCGATACGGCCGGAGCCCTTGGTGATCACCACGAAGTTCACGATGACAAGGATGGCAAAGACGATGATGCCGATGACAAAATTGCCCTGCATCACGAAGTTGCCGAAGGCCTCGATTACGGCGCCGGCGGCATCGGTGCCTTCATGACCTTCAGAGAGGATCAGCCGTGTGGATGCCAGGTTGAGCGCCAGGCGCAACATGGTGGCAATCAGCAGCACGGTCGGGAAAGACGAAAATTCAAGCGGCTTCTTGATGAAGAGGGCCGTCATCATGACCAGCACCGAGAAGGTGATGGAGATGGCGAGGGCAAAGTCCAGCATCCAGCTCGGCATCGGCAGGATGAGGACCACGATGATGGTCAAAACGCCGGCAGCAAGTGCCAGTTCGGAGCGCGCGCCAATGGCATTGCCAATGCCGCCCAGGGTCAGGCCTCCGAAGAAGCCTCCGCCTGCCGCTGGTGTTGTGGGTGCTGCGTCTGACATTGCGCGTATGCGTTCCGGGTACTTTAGGCGTTACGTGAATGGACTAGCCGGCGATCCGGGCTTCACCCGGCGCGGCCACCGACACACCCTGCTGGGTGTAGAGGTTGAGCTTGTTGCGCAGGGTGCGAATGGAGATGCCCAGAATGTTGGCGGCGTGCGTCCGGTTGCCCAGGCAGTGATCCAGCGTATTGAGGATCAGGTCGCGTTCCATGTCGGCAACGGTCATGCCCACGAGGTTGCGGCTGACAGTCTCTGCGACCTGAGCAGCGCGTGACGCAGGATCGTTTGAAGAGACAGCGACGGTCTGATCAATGCGTGAGCCGTCCGGCAAGCGGATGGCATCCACGTCGATTTCATCGCCATTGGCCAGAAGGACGGCACGGTGAAGTGTGTTTTCCAGCTCGCGGACATTGCCGGACCAGTGCTGGCGCACCAGGTGTGACTTGGCGCTGTCTGACAAGGGCCGTGCAGGCACGCCGTTGGCATCGGCGTAACGCTTCACGAAGTGCTCGGAGAGTTCCATGATGTCAGCCGGGCGCTCGCGCAGGGCAGGGATCATCAGGGTCACCACATTGAGGCGATAAAGCAGGTCTTCGCGGAACGTGCCGTTGCGGACTTCTGCTGCGAGGTCGCGGTTGGATGTGGCGAGGATGCGGATATTGACCTTGACGGGCTTGGTGCCGCCGACACGGTCAATCTCGCGTTCCTGAATTGCGCGCAGCAGCTTGGCCTGCAGGCGCACGTCCATTTCTGAGATTTCGTCCAGCAGCAGCGTGCCACCATCGGCTTCTTCGAACTTGCCGATGCGGCGGGAGACGGCGCCGGTGAAGGCACCCTTCTCGTGGCCGAAGAGTTCTGACTCGAGCAGGTTTTCAGGAATGGCTGCACAGTTGACGGAGATGAAGGGTTTGTCCTTGCGCGCGGAGTGGCGGTGGACATAGCGCGCCATGATTTCCTTACCCACACCGCTTTCGCCGGTGATGAGGACGGACGCATCCGATGGTGCAATCTGATCTGCCAGACGGATGACA
>JBCBUN010000447.1:0-2192 GCA_039818145.1 Pseudomonadota bacterium | reverse complement strand
CCAAGCAGAGGCAAAGTCTGCGGCGACCTGTCCCACCGGCTTTTGATCTTCCAGGTCCGGGGCAATGTTCCAGCCACCGTGGAATGCCGGGTCATTGCCGTTAAGGGCATCTGACAGAAGGAAGAATGCAACAACCACGTCGATGACATGCTGCCATGGGCGCACGGCAGTGGGGTTGCGTAAAACAAGCGGTGCGCCTGTTTCGAATGCACGGACCGCGTCAGGGATGAGGCGTGCGTCAGCCCAGTCGCCACCGCCGATGATGTTTCCCGCGCGCATGGCTGCTACTGCAACGCCCTCGGGCTTGAAATAGCTTTTGTAATAGGCGTCTACCACTTGCTCACAGGCTGATTTGCTTGCGGCGTAAGGCTCGCTGCCTCCCAAGGCGTCAGTCTCGCGGTAGCCCCAGACCCATTCTTCGTTGCGATAGACCTTGTCCGTGGTCATTACGATCATGGAGGACAGGTTGCTGCAGCCACGTGCTGCTTCGAGCACTTTGGCGGTGCCCATGACGTTGACGTCGAATGTCTCAATGGGGTTTTTGTAGGCCTCGCGCACAATTGGCTGTGCAGCGAGGTGAAAGAGCGTATCCGGGTTGAAAGCATGAATTTCGGTTGTGATGCGATCGGTGTCGCGAATGTCTGCCTCAATCGAGGTCATCCTGTTTGCAAGGTCGAGATCGCGAAACAGGGCCCGGCCCTCGGGTGCCGGCAGGGCGTATCCGGCAACTTCAGCGCCAAGGGCGTTGAGCGCGGCACATATCCAGCCGCCCACGAAACCCGTATGGCCGGTTACGAAGACGCGGCGACCTTTGAGAGATGCGCCGGCGTTTGGTTTGGCGTTATGCGTCTGGGGCATATTGGCCAAGCCATGGAATGTGCCCGCGAGCGCACATTTCGTTCAGCAGCAGCATCTCGCGGTAGGTATCAACGCACTGCCAGAATCCATTGTGCTGAAACGCACTCAGGCGGCCCTGTGAAGCAAGGCCTGTGAGTACTTCCTGCTCCAGTGATAGGGCCGGCTTGTCCGGCATCTCAGCAAAAACCTTCTTGTTGAAGACAAGAAAGCCGCCGTTGATCCAACCACTTCCTGTCTGAGGCTTCTCGACGAATTCGGTGATGGCATTGCCGTCAATCTCGATTTCGCCGAAGCGCGCCTCGGGGTGGACTGCGGTCACAGTGACATCGCGGCCCGCTTCATTGTGCGCGTCATACAACTTGGCAATGTCCACGTCGCACACGCCATCGCCGTAGGTCGCCATGCACACGTCGTTCTTGATGTACTTGGATGCTTTTTTGAGACGGGCGCCGGTATTTGAATCGCGGCCTGTATCCGCGAGGACCACGCGCCAGTTTTCTTCGTTTCCACGCGCCAGAACTTCAACACTGTGCGATCCAAGATCGACCGCAATGTCGCTTTGATGGTGCACATAATTCAGGAAGTAGTCGCGGATGACGTCGCCCTTGTAGCCCAGGCACACCACGAAATTTTTGATACCGAAGCGCGAATAGAGCTTCATGATGTGCCACAGGATCGGACGCCCGTTGATTTCGACCATCGGCTTGGGACGAATGTCGGTTTCTTCGCGCAGTCTGGTGCCAAGGCCGCCGGCAAGGATCATGACTTCCATGTCCTTCAGGGCGAGGGGTGGCTGTGTGGTCTGCGATTGAACCATGATGGACGGACTTCCTTGCGGCGGTATGTAACGGGGAGCCTGACGATGCGATGGCATCAGCCCTGAGTGAGGGTGGCAGGCACTCCCAAATCTTCGACCAGCATACCAAATTCTTTGTACTGCTTGGCAAATCCAGGCTCGGCATCGCTCAGTGTTGTTGCCAACTGGGTTAACGACGCCGGTGTCTGGGCAAGCGTGTCTCCGCCGAACATGCGTTGGTCCACATAGGTCGTGCCGCCGTACTCCCAGATCTTGTCGATCGGGTTGTGGCCGCTGTTCCTGTAGGTCTTGAGCGCGTCCAAGCGTTCGGACATGGATGCCTGCAAGGCAAATTTGAGAACACTGCGACCTTGCAGGGGAGGCGTCGGATTGAAATCCACCTTGCCGCTTGCGTCCTCGGCTGCTGCTGCAGCTTTTGCAGTGTCAAAATAGGCCTGTACTTCGGCGCGATCGCCCTCATCCAGGCTGGCAATCACGTCTGCCAGTTGCTGCTGGTATGTGGGGTCATCAGCATACC
>JBCBUN010000446.1:0-2197 GCA_039818145.1 Pseudomonadota bacterium | reverse complement strand
GCCTGTGTCTCGGAGCGATGGCCCTTGGCGGCCAGCTTCTTGGAGGCGTCATACTGCAACCAGCGCTGCTCGCGCAGGGCCTTGGCTTCCGCAAGCCGGGCGCCGCGTGCATTGACCGACAGCCCGCACAGCAGGTCGCCCTTGGAGACATATTCGCCCTTTTCAACAGGCAGCCTGGTCACCGCGCCGGATGTTTCCGCACGCACTTCCACGGCCCGTACAGGTTCCGTCCGACCGCGAATGACAATGTCGCGGCGCACCGGCTGAGCTTCAAACACACGTGCCCGCACCGATTGAACGTCCGGGCTCTCCGTCAGGAAATCGCCTTCAGAGGCTGTTGCTGCCACCTCTTCCGAGCCGGGTTCCGTCTCACCACTCCCGAACTGGCCGGACAGGATCCAGACCGCAAGAATGATTGCGATTACGGTTGCCAATACATAGCTTCGTTTGATGGTCATCGGGCGTCAGGTCCTGGGGGTGGTCGTGGTCAATAAGTGGGTCAGTAAAGAGGTCGATGCGCATAGGTGCGTCACCGGGAAAATTCTCGCGGGAAGATCATGAGACAGGCTCCGGGATCGGTTTTTCGTCCACCGGATCATCCTGAGCACCGGCCTCAATGAAGTGTCGATTGCGCTCGAGAAAATCGATATGCGCCTTGCGCATGGCCAGCCCGTACCGGCGGACAAAGGACACACCGGCGCTGTCCAGTGGCGCGTCAGCTTCTTCGAACTCACGGATACCTTCCCGCGAACTTTCGATCTGTGTGTCAATGAGCTCTGCCACACGTGATCGGGGAAGCCGGTCTGCGAACATCATCACAAAGGAGAAATCAGACTTGATCTTGTCCTGGCTGACCGGCTGCGCGATGGCTGCATCCAGGGCGTCCCATCCCTTGGCGGTGAGCGAATAGACTTTTTTGTCGGGCCGTTTTTCCTGCGGTTCCGTCCGGCAGGCCAACAGGCCCTCATCAGTCATTTTGGTGAGCGCAGGGTAAATCGAGCCAAAGCTCGCATCCATGAAGTGGCGCGAGGGGCCTTGTTCAAACTCTTTTTTGATTTCGTAGCCCGATGCATCACCAAAGGCGAGCAATCCAAGGCACATAGTACGAACATCCATGGCGTCTTTGCTTTCAAAAGCCCGCTTTACGCAAGGGAGCGCGTGAATTATCGGTATATAGGTTCGATATATACTGATCTGCAAGGGGCTTTACGCACGACACCCATAATCGGATTGCATGGCTGGGCGTATTGAGGCGTTTTTTCGCAATATCCGCTTAGCGGGAGCGTGAGGCCCGCCTCAAACCGGCGCTAGGCCGGGCCGCTGAGGCTTCTGATCGTCCGAAGCGCGGTGACAAAGCGCACAACCGCGACCTGGCCGGTCTTCAGCGCCGCGATGCGGGCCTGCCAGCGGCGGCCTTCTTCCATCAGCGCATCGACGCCTTCGGGCGGAAGCGGATCTGCCTCAAGGCTCTCCATCAAGCGACGCCAGTCGGCCTCAACGAGAGAGACGTATGACTTGCTGACATTTGCCGTGGACTTCGTCTCAAGCCGTGCCGCGGTGAGATGCTGGGTATACTCCGCCATCGAATAGAGGATCGGTTTGACCGGTTCCGCGGCGCGCCAGGCTTTCACCGCTGGATTTTCCTCAGCGTTGTTCATGGTGACGACATCGTTGAACACGAAGTGGCCGCCGCCGCGTAGGCCTGCCCCTGCCTTGGATAGAAACGTCTCTCGGCCCGGCACGAAGCACAGAACCTCGCGGCAAAACAGTTTGTCAAAGCCACGTATGCCGAAGTCCGGATCGTCCAGGTCCAGCACTGAGATATCAAAACCGGCCTGTTGCGCCGACGCATAATGCTCAATCTCACTGGGCGGGAAGAAACATGTGACCGGAGTCTGGAAGGTTTCAGAAAGCGCGCGCCCTGGCCCAAGACAACCGGGCAGAATGTCTGCTGCGTGGTCACCGGTCTTCATGTCAGCCACTTTGGCCATGTTGAGGATCACAGTGTCGCCACCCGGCAGCGCAAAATCGTCTCCCCAGATCCGGGCGCGTATTTTGTCCTGCCATTCACCGTCTTCGACAGTTACCGGCGCAGGTACGTCTGCAGCGACCTCGCCCTTAGACGCAGGTGCAGAGATCGAAGGCGTCGTGTAGGGAAAGAGTGTCTCTGGTTGTGTAGGTGGCGGGGGGGGGGGGG
>JBCBUN010000445.1:0-2206 GCA_039818145.1 Pseudomonadota bacterium | reverse complement strand
GGATCCGTTGCGGCGACGATCCGGTGCATTTTCAGCTCACCATCATCGCTGACAGTCACTTCTGCGCAGGCAGCTGTGTAGCTGCCGAAGGAATAGAACATGCAAAGGCCGCGAGAGCGTCCATCATCGTTGCCCCAGCCGGATTCATCGGCGACGGCCTGCAGGACCTTTTTGCCTTTATCGTCGAGATATTGGAGGCGGAAGTCCAGCGGATCTCGCCCTGCCGCATGGGCTAGCTCATCAAGGAAACAATCAAGATAAATCGCATTCTGATTGGCGTTGACCCCGCGCCAGAACCCCGGTCGGACCGGTGGGTTCCGCATCGCATGTTCTGCCAGGAAAGCCGGGAAGGTGTACTTCATGGTCTGATCAGCGAGTTGAGGTGGTCCGCCGTCGGGTAGCAGGCCCTGAAATGCGAGATAGTCGACGCCATCCTGGAGTGCCTGCGGGATCAGAGCCGCCAGAATAGACTGTCCGGCAATTCGGATATGCATGCCCGTGAGATTGCCGTCCGCATCAACACCGCCGCGCACTTTGGCTTTGGTCCCAGGATGATAAAAACCATGTCTTTGATCTTCTTCTCGGGTCCAAAGCAGCTTTACAGGCGTCCCAGGCATCTGCTTGGCGACCTGAACCACCTGGGTCACATAATCGCTCATGCCACGACGACCAAAACCGCCGCCAAGATGGAGTTTGTAGACTTCGGCCTGAGCCACTTCCAACTCAGCCGCTTCAGCGGCAGCGGCGAGAGCGGCCATACCATTCTGGTGAGGACACCAGACTTCGATCTTGGCAGCCTCATCTCCGGACGCTTCTGTGAACATGGCCGTGGCATTCATCGGCTCCATCGGCGCGTGGTTCTGGAAGCCCCAATTATAAACCGCTTCGATGACGGTTTCTGAGCTATCCAGCGCGGCATTCACATCGCCGACCTGATTGCCCACGCCCGCATCACCACCTTCAACGGCGGCATCAAGCTCAGCTTCGAATTCAGCACTGTTAAAATCATCGCCACCTTCCCATTCGACGGGAAGCGCGTCGAGCGCCGTGTTCGCTTGCCACCAAAGGTCAGCGACGACGACGACAGCATTATCGCCAACTTGCATGACATTACGCACGCCGGGCATCCCGGTGACAGCACTGGCATCAAAGCTGGCCAGTTTAGCGTTGCGTTTCGGCGCTTGCTTAATCGACGCATTAAGCATGCCGTCAAGCTTGAGGTCAGCGCCATAGATTTGCTTGCCGATCAGCTTGTCATCCGTATCAAGTCGATGCAGGGGTTGACCGATCACCTTCCATTCCGATGGATCTTTGAGGGTCACCTCTAATGGCGGGGCAAGCTCTGCGGCAGCCGCCGCAACCTTGCCATAGCTTACGGACTGTCCCGACCCGGCATGCGAAATTACACTATTGGCTGCAGTACATTCGCTCGCTGGAACGCCCCACTCATTGGCGGCCGCCTCGATCAGCATCATGCGCGCAGCTGCACCGCCTTCACGGACATATTGCTGGCTGGACCGAATGCCCTGGCTGCCACCTGTGGAGAAGCTGCCCCAGACCTGTTCGCGAGCAACGTTCTGTCCTGGGGTCGGATACTCGGTGACAACCTTTTCCCAGTCGCATTCGAGTTCTTCGGCGACAAGTTGGGCCAGACCGGTCAATGTGCCCTGCCCCATTTCGGATCGTGCAATCCGAATTGTCACCGTATCATCCGGTGCGATATGGACCCAGGCGTTTACCTCGGGATTTGGGGGGAGATTCGAAACGTCAACATCAGACTTCTGATTGTCAGATTCCTGAGCGCCCCCACACCCAGCGAGAACACCAATCGAAAGGCCGGCAGCGCCTGACCCAATGATGAATTTGCGGCGGTTCAATCGAAGTGTATCAGCCATGATCGATCCTCCCTTAAGCCTTCTTGGCGGCCAGATGGATGCCTTTGCGCACCCGCGCTAGCGTTCCACAGCGGCAGATATTCGTGATCCCAAAATCGATGTCTTCATCAGTTGGATTTGGCGTGTCATTGAGGAGCCCGGCAGCGGCCATAATCATGCCCGGCTGGCAGTAACCGCATTGCGGAATATCAAGCTCTTTCCAGGCCTGCTGAACTGGATGGTCGCCATTTTCAGAGAGGCCTTCAATGGTTGTAATCTCTTCTTCGCCGCTGAGAGCTGAAGCCGGATAAACGCAAGACCGGATCGCAACG
>JBCBUN010000444.1:0-2218 GCA_039818145.1 Pseudomonadota bacterium | reverse complement strand
CACGGAATGCTTCGCTCAGCGCCGCATCCAGATCCGGCACATTGCGAATGCCAAAGGCAATCGTGTAGGCCTCGAACCGATTGGCCTCCAGCGGCAGATTCTCGGCATTCATGCACGCAAAGGACAGCCGGTCGCCCATCGGGTCCGTCTGCGCCCGCACTTTGCCCTCGCCAAGCATGGCATCATTGATGTCGGCGACCAGCACCTTCGCATGGCCGTTTGAGCGATGGGCAATACGCGACGCGATGTCGCCTGTGCCGCCGGCCATGTCCAGCGTCTCGTAGGCCGCGCCTGTTTTGCGTGGTGCCAGCCACGACACCATGCCGTCTTTCCACAACCGGTGAACGCCAGCTGACATTAGGTCGTTCATCAGGTCATAGCGGCCCGCCACACTGCGGAAGACGCCATTGACCAGGCCCTGCTTTTCAGTCGGGTCCACATCGCGATACCCGAAATGGGTTGCGTTGCTGGGCGCCGCAGCAGCTGCATCGGCGGCATCATTCTTGGTTGGTGCATCACTCATCGGCGCGGACCATAGCGCATCCCCGTTGCTTTGCGCTATGAGACCGCCTCACACTGGTGAAAATGTCGCTGCCCCAATATTTCACGGTCTGAAGGTTAACCCCCACCCCATGCCCGAATTGCCCGAAGTAGAGACCGTCCGCCGGGGCCTCGCGCCCGCCATGGAAGGACAGCGCTTTGAGCATGTGGAGGCGAAGCGGCCTGATCTGCGCTTTCCCCTTCCCGACGACTTTGCCGGCCGCCTGACCGGTACGCGCCTTGAGACGCTCAGTCGCCGTGGCAAATACCTGGTCGGCCGGCTGGATGATGGGGCGCTCCTCATCATGCATCTGGGCATGTCCGGTCGCTTTGTGGTGGAGATGCCGGGCGATGACGAAAATCGTCCCGGCTCGTTTCATCTCGATACCGGAGCAAACGCCCACGCCATGCACGAGCACATCGTCTTCCGCATGGAGGGCGGTGGCGTCGTGCGCTATTCAGACCCGCGCCGCTTCGGCTTCATGACCATCGAGGAAACCGGCAACGAAGCGCAAAACAGCTTCCTGCAACAACTGGGTCCCGAGCCGCTGGAAAAGGGCTTCAATTCAGCCGTACTGGCGGCAGGTCTTGCAGGCCGCAAGTCGCCCATAAAATCTGCGCTGCTGGATCAGGCGGTGGTGGCGGGGCTTGGCAATATATATGTGTGCGAAGCGTTGTTCCGCTCCGGCATCTCTCCCAAGCGGATTGCCGCCTCCCTGGTGAAACAGTCAGGCGAACCAACGGACCGCCTGAAGAAGCTATCGACCACCATTCGCCAGGTTCTGCGCGAAGCCATTGAGGCCGGTGGCAGTTCCCTGCGCGATCATGCCCAGGCGGATGGCTCGCTTGGATATTTCCAGCACACTTTCAAAGTGTATGACCGCGAAGGCAGCCCCTGCGTCACACCGGGGTGCGACAAGGACATTCGCCGGATTGTTCAATCTGGGCGCTCGACATTCTATTGCGGGCAATGTCAAAGATAGACCCGACGCAATTTCGCCGACCCATCAAGGAAGCTGACCTCCATGGCCTACGACACCATCAAGACCGAAAAGCGCGGCGCTGTTGCGCTAATCACGCTCAACCGCCCCGATGCGCTGAACGCCTTGAACTCGCAGCTGGTGGATGAACTGATTGATGCGGTTCAGGGCTTTGACGGTGACGATGCAATTGGCTGCATGGTCATCACCGGGTCAGAAAAGGCGTTTGCCGCTGGTGCTGACATCAAGGAGATGCAGCCCAAAACCTATATGGATGTCTACAAGGAAGACCTGTTCGAAAAGGCCAACCGCATTGCAGAAGCACGCAAGCCCGTTGTGGCTGCCGTATCCGGCTACGCGCTTGGTGGCGGCTGTGAGCTGGCCATGCTGTGTGACTTCATTCTGGCATCCGACACAGCCAAGTTCGGTCAGCCGGAAATTTCACTGGGCGTGATGCCGGGCATCGGTGGGTCCCAACGCCTCACGCGTTTTGTCGGCAAGTCCAAGTCCATGGAAATGTGCCTCACCGGACGCATGATGGATGCAGAAGAAGCAGAGCGGTCCGGCCTCGTCAGCCGTGTCGTTCCTGCAGCCGACCTTGTTGAAGAAGCAGTCAAGACAGCCGAAAAGATCGCCGGCATGTCGCGGCCAGTGACAGCCCTTACCAAGGAAGCGGTCAACCGCTCTTATGAAACAAC
>JBCBUN010000443.1:0-2225 GCA_039818145.1 Pseudomonadota bacterium | reverse complement strand
CGGTTACTGGAGCAGACTGCTCGCGCGACCGCGTTTCAGCAACACGCATGGCTGTGCGCATGGATGGCCACTGTTGGCAAGGCCAGAGAGATCGAACCCTGCATTGCGCTTGTGCGTGATCCAGATGGTGATCTGGTGATGATCCTGCCTTTCGCCATTGAACGGGTGATGGGTGTCTCCACGCTTGTGTGGCTGGCACAGGATGAGGCCGACTATCACGGCCCGCTGATCCACCCCAACTGGAATAACGACACAACTCGTCAGGAACTCGGCCGCATCCTCAACGTGATTGCGACCAGTGTGGCCAAGGTAGATGCGTTCAGTCTCACCAAGACGCTTGCGGACATCGAGGGTATCAGGAACCCACTGACCTTGCTGGAGCACGATGCCCACCCGTCTTCCGGGCACGCCATTTCGCTCGACCATGACGACTTCGACGCTTTCTATGCAGCCGCACGCAGCAAATCGACCCGCAAGCGCGATCGCCAGCGCCGTCGGCGGCTCGATGAAAACGGTGAGGTTGAGTTTTCGATACCCACCACGCGGGCTGACCAGCACGCCATGCTGGATGAGATCCTCAAGCAAAAATCCACCTGGCTCAGTGAGCGTGGCATTGTCGATCCGTTCGGGTCGCCGGAGGTCAAGGCCTTCCTGCACGGTCTGATCGATGACCACACCATGCGCAACAGCCTGCACCTGTCAGCCCTCACCCTTGATGGCGATGTGATTGCGGGAAATGTCGGGTTTGTCAGAGGCGATCGGTTTTATGCTGTCATCGGCAGTGTCACCGAGGGTGAAGCATCACGGCATTCGCCAGGTACCATTCACCTGCACGAATTGCTGCGCTGGTGCTTTGCCAACAACATCTCCGCTTTTGACCTCACCGTCGGCGACGAGGGATACAAGAAGGACTGGTGTGACGCGCATCTGGACCTCATCGACATCCGTATTCCGCTGACATTCTCAGGCTACCTGATCACGCTGCCATCGCGTTTCAAGGATACGCTGAAGCGGCGGATCAAGGCGTCTCCTGCCATGTTCAATCTGGCGCTAATTGCCCGTCGGACTCTGCGCTCCGGCATCCCTGCATGACCACGCTGGACACACAGGAATCCGCAACCAACAGCTTTGTGCGGTTGACGGCAAAGGTTGCGTCAATGCTGCCGGAGCCGCTGGCCAAAAAGCTGTCCGGGCTTCTGAACAATGCCGACGATCTTGCGTCGGTTCTGCGCGGGGCTGCTTCGGTCATGGCCATCCGCGTGGCAGGTGCCTGCGTCAGTTTCATCTCCCTTGCCTTGCTCGCGCGCTGGATGGGTGCCTTTGAGTTTGGCATCTATGCCTATGTGTGGACCTGGATCATCTTTGTCGGGACCATGGCGCCGCTGGGTCTCAACACGTCCTTGATGCGGTTCATCCCCGAATACATGGCGCGCCAGCGCTGGGGGCGTATCTGGGGTCTGCTCACCCAGGCGCATCTCATCGTGCTGGCGGCATCCACAGCAGTCTCCGTCATCGGCGGTATCATCCTGTGGATCGTCCAGCCCTATATCGACGACTACTATGTCCTGCCATTTGCCGTGGCTCTTCTTGTCTTGCCGCTCTATGCCCTGCTGGACACACAGGAAGGCACCGCACGCGCATTCGGCTGGGTGACGCTGGCCTACATCATCCCCTACCTGATGCGGCCCTTGCTGTTGCTGCTTGGCATCGGCGCGCTGGTTCTGGTCGGTCTTGCACCGGACGCGATTGATGCGCTGCTGGCCATGGCCGCCGCATGCGTCATCGGTATCAGCGTGCAGGCTGTTGTGCTCGTCCGCAGCATCCGCGCCACGGTGCCACGTGCCAAGCCACGCACCCACGCGGGTTACTGGCTGATGATCTCCATGCCGATGCTGGTGTTTGAGGGTGCCTATCTCCTGATGTCATCCACCGATGTCATCATGCTTGGCCAGATCGAGGACCCGGCGTCCGTCGCTATCTACTATGCCGCAGCCCGCACCGCGAGCCTGATCGGTTTTGTCTACTTCGCAACGACGGCCCGGACGGTTCCCAAATTTGCTGAAATCAATGCGTCCGGCAGCCGCGAAGATCTTCAGAAATTTCTCGACGGCGTGAACCGGGTCAGCTTCTGGCCGAGCTTCATGGGCGTTCTGGTTCTGCTGGTGATCGGTCAGTACATCCTCGGGCTGTTCGGGGATGGTTTTGAGGACGGCTATCTCATCCTC
>JBCBUN010000442.1:0-2240 GCA_039818145.1 Pseudomonadota bacterium | reverse complement strand
CGGCGTACACCAAACCAGCTAAAGAGTGACCAACGGCTCGCAAGATGGTCCGTAAGGTGATTTTTTAAGCGGCCAAACAGGTCTTGGTTTCCCGCGCCAGCTTGTCCGACATACACGATGTTGAAGTTTCCATCGTACAAGACGTAAATGCCACGCTGCTGGCGAAAATCGACCGTGTTGTCCTGCGATGCACTCTTGCTGGCAGGATAGCCAAGCATATGTCCCGCATTCTTCTGTCTCCCCCAAAAAACGCCATCACGTCGCCAGTACAAACCATAATTAGTTATAAGCATGATCGATCTCTGCACATTGGGAGCTAGCGGGCCATTAGCGAACTACAGCATCTTCTTCCGCCGCTGTTTGCACATGGTACCGAGGCAACTCGGAACCGTCCGCATCAAACTCAGGTGCCACCAGTCCCGCTGAGATCACCATCTTGGCTGCATCTTCAACCGACATTTCCAGCGTGATCACGTCCCGCCGGGGGACGAACAGCAAAAACCCGCTGGTCGGGTTTGGTGTTGTTGGCAGAAAGACACTCACCATCTCCTCATCGGCCCGCGCCTGCACCTCGCCTTTGGCGGCGGTGGTCACGAAGGCAATGGAATAGACTCCGCGACGCGGGTATTCGATCAATGCGACTTCCCTGAAGGATTGTTGCGACTGGCTGAGGACCGTCTCAAAAATCTGCTTGAGCGCCCCGTAGATATTGCGCACCAGCGGCATGCGGCCCACCAGCCGCTCGCCATAGTTCACCAGCGTCCGGCCGAACAGATTGGCCGTGAGAGCACCCAGCAGGGTGAGTAGAACAACGGCAATGATGACGCCAAGACCCGGTACTGTGAAATCCAGGTACTGCTCGGGTCGATACTGATCCGGGATCATCGGGGTGAACCAGGCATCCACGAAATCCACAAACCACATCACCAGAACAACGGTAATTGTCACCGGTGCTGCCACCACAAGGCCGGTCAGGAAGTAGTTGCGTAGGCGCGATAGGAAACGCGACGGCTCCTTCGGCTCCATCAGGGGTGAATGTGGATCGCTCATGACAGGTGCGACTCGGCGCTTGAGTTGGATCAGACGTCACTCTAGCGCGCAATGGCACGGCTGGTCATCCGCGCTGTGACGACTAGAATGAACCTCGAAAAGTCATTGCATATAAACAAAAGAGCGGTGCTCCACGGGGCATCGCCTGAGGAAACACAGATGAAAACCCCCGAAGGCTACCGCGTCCGCCTGGACCCAGAAGATGAGTACTGCCACGAGCCTGACGCTGCGTCCAACTACAATGAGAGCATGTATTTCAACATGTTCGACCCCGATCAGAAGATCGGCGGCTGGTTCCGTCTGGGCAACCGTCCGAACGAAGGCTACGCCGAAATGACCAACTGCCTGTATCTGCCTGATGGCCGTGTGGCATTCATGTATGCGCGCCCCAAGATCGACGGCAACAAGTAGCTGAAGGCCGGCGGCATGCATTTTGAGGTCGTGGAGCCCTTCAAGAAGCTGCGCGTCACCTACAAGGGCAAGGTGTGTGTGCTGACCGATCCCAACGAGATGGCCGACCCGGCAGCCGCCTTCAAGAACAACCCCATCGTCGATTGCGAGGTTGATCTTGCCTATGAAGGCGTCTCGCCAATGTTTGGCGGTGAGACCGTGAAAGAGGATGGCTCATCGCTGGAGATCGACCCGGAAAAGAGTTTCGCCAAGGCCCATTACGAGCAGCACATGGCCGCCAAGGGGCACTTCATCATTGGGGATGAACGCTTTGAGGTGTCCGGCCACGGCCTGCGTGACAAGTCTTGGGGGCCCAGGTACTGGCAGGCGATCCACTGGTATCGCTGGTTGCCGATGAATTTTGGTGCCGACTTCGCGATGATGATTTCCATCGTGACCAACGCCGAAGGCCAGAGTCGCATGGGAGGCATGGTGCTCAAGGACGGAAAATACGATCTGATCGAGCATGCCGAGATCGACAGCGACTGGGACGAGAACTGGTACCAGACCGCCCTCACCGCCCGCATCAAGACCGAAAGCGGGGCTGACTATGAAGTGTCCGGCAAGGTGATGTCGCTCATTCCTCTGCGCAATCGCCGCAAGACACCTGACGGCGAGGAAATGCTGACGCGCATTACTGAAGGCATGACTGAATATACCTGCAACGGACAGGTCGGCTACGGCCCGTCGGAGTATCTCGACCAGATTATTGATGGCAAACCAGTGAGCATCGCGTCATG
>JBCBUN010000441.1:0-2242 GCA_039818145.1 Pseudomonadota bacterium | reverse complement strand
GTCCAGGGGATTGCCCGGCGCGTCAAATGTCACGTCCTCGGGCAATGTCACCGGCAGGTCTTCCTTGGGCACAGGCACCACACCACAATCATCGCAATGGATGATCGGGATCGGGCATCCCCAATAGCGCTGGCGTGAAATGCCCCAATCACGAAGGCGATAGTTTGTGGTCCCTTCGCCCAGTCCCTTATTTTCAAGCGTGGCGATGGCTTTTGCTTTTGCCTCTCCTACCGCCAGGCCATTGAGAAACTCTGAGTTGATTGCAACACCATCACCCGTATAGGCCTCGGTGCCTGCTTCCAGCGTGGACGCAAACTCAGACGCGTCGGCATCCTTGGGTGCCACAACAGCTGTGACCGGCAAATCATATTTGTGCGCAAAATCCAGATCACGCTGGTCATGGGCGGGGCAGGCGAAAATCGCACCGGTGCCATATTCCATCAGCACAAAGTTGGCGATGTAGACCGGCAGTTGTTTGCCGGGAACAAACGGATGCTGAGCGGTCAGACCGGTATCGATGCCCCGCTTCTCAGCCTTCTCGATTGCTTCCTCGCTGGTGCCGACCTTGGCGCAGTCGGCGATGAAATCCGCTATCGGCGCGTTGCCGTCCGCCAGCCGAGCAGCAAGGGGATGCTGCGGAGAAATCGCGCAGAAGGAAGCCCCAAACAGAGTGTCCGGCCGGGTTGTAAAGACTTCGAGTTTTTCGTCCGTATGCGCACCATGTCCCGCCAACGGGAAGAAAACGCGCGCACCCTGCGACTTGCCGATCCAGTTCTTCTGCATCAGCCGGACTTTTTCCGGCCACCTGTCCAGCGTATCGAGGCCTTCCAGCAACTCGTCGGAGTAGTCTGAGATCTTCAGGAACCACTGGGTCAATTCGCGGCGTTCAACCGGCGCGCCAGACCGCCAGCCCTTGCCATCAATGACCTGCTCGTTTGCCAACACGGTATTGTCGACCGGGTCCCAGTTCACGGTGGATTTGCGGCGCTCGACAATGCCGGCATCCAGGAAGTCCAGGAACAGGGCCTGCTCGTGCTGATAATATTCCGGATCACAGGTGGCGAATTCGCGGTCCCAGTCGATGGCGAGGCCGATGACTTTCAGCTGCTCGCGCATGGCGGCGATGTTGTCGTAGGTCCAGCCTTTGGGGTGCACGCCTTTTTCCATGGCGGCATTTTCAGCCGGCATGCCGAAAGCATCCCAACCCATGGGGTGGAGCACCGCGTGGCCACAGGCCCGCTTGTACCGCGCCACCACATCTCCCATCGCGTAGTTGCGCACATGACCCATATGAATACGGCCCGACGGGTAGGGGAACATCTCCAGCACGTAGTATTTCGGACGGCTGTCAGCGGTCGGAGGCGTCTGGAAGACGTTCTGTTTGTCCCAGGCCTGTTGCCATTTGGGTTCTGATGTCTTCGGGTTGTAGCGGTCTGGAACTGACGTGGTCATCTGGATTGCTCAAACAAATTGGGCACGGGGTTCAAAACACCCGTGCCCGTGAAATGTATGTGATGATCTTGATGTGATCGATTGGGGCGGGGTGAGGCTTACTCTTCCGCCGCTAGGGTATCAATGCGCAACTGGCGGGCGCGGATGAGAATGGCATTCTCAAGCTGTGCGGCTGTGCCCGGCGTGACCGCTGCATCTACCCAGCCTGTGCCGTCCGGCGTCTGTGCCTGCTTGAAGACCGATACCTTCACCCCGTCAGCCCGCAGGCTGGTATCCAGAATGTAGATTGTCATCTTGAAGCGCTCGGAGGGGGCTTCCGGGGCTGTGAACCAGTCCGTGATGATGACACCACCGAACGGGTCAGCCGAAGACAGCGGCATAAAAGACGTTGTGTCGAGAGAAGCGCGCCACAGGAAGCTGTTGACCCCAATGCCGTTGCCATTGCCGCCGCCGCTTCCGCCGCTGCCCAGGCTGAACAGGCCGCCCTCGCCGAACACGCCCGGCTCGTTGCCTGAATTGCCAAACGGGTCACTCTTGCCGCCCGGCTTCTCCGTGGGGAACCGCTGCTCGGACTCAATGCCCGTGCCGCAAGCAGCCAAACCCAGGGCCATCACTATAGAGACCGCGAAAATCTTGAGGTTATTCAATGTATATCCAACTTGCACAGGCCGACCCGCAATCCGGTCTGGAACGGCAGCAGGGCAACTGCCAAAACGCTTTAAGCCCTTGATATTTGCTTATAACGAGCCGTTATGGCCCTTAGCAAGCCACAAGAAACGCCGGGCGCATC
>JBCBUN010000440.1:0-2256 GCA_039818145.1 Pseudomonadota bacterium | reverse complement strand
GGCGCGATGGGGAAGGCGTGATAGTCCACCTCCGTGCCGTCGGAAGCGCCGACAAGCACCACCTGGGCGGGGCCGCCGACACCGCCGCGTGGGCCATCATGGTGATAGGGAATACCCGGGCCCAAGTGATCACTCATGGTGGCACCGACAGGAAGATCTGCATGGAGCTTGATGTCGTGCTGCGCCAGGTGATCAGCAGGTCCTATGCCGGACCGCAGCAACACGACCGGCGATGAGATGGCACCTGCGGTCAGGATGACTTCATCAGCCCCTACATGCTCGCCTGATGTCAGAATGACGCCGGACGCGCGACCGTTCTCCACAGCAATGGTTGCAACGTCCGCATTGGTCCGGATCGTCAGGTTGTCGCGAGCACGCACCTGTGGCGTGAGATAGGCCAGGCTTGTGGTCAGTCGTTTTCCGTCATCGTCGACAGTGACGGGAAACACACCGATGCCGGGGAGCTGTGACGGGTCGTTTATGTCGCTGACCGCGCGTTCGCCATGCGCTACCAGTGCGTCGTAGTAGCTGCGCTGGGCATGGCTGAGTTCGTCCTGGCGCCATCTGCGGACGGACAAAGGGCCGGAATCGCCGTGCAGGGGCGACGCGCCGAAATCCATGTCGCGCTCGGCGGCAATGAATGTATCGACCACATCCTGCCAGCCCCAACCATCCAGGCCTGCTGCGGCCCACCCGTCATAGTCGGCGGGTAGTCCGCGCAGAGTGGCCAGACCATTAACGGCGGACGTGCCACCGATGAGACGTCCCTGCAGCATGGGGATGACGCCGGACTGGGTCGCCATGACATTGATGGCGATGGGGGTCGCGCCCGACCACGCGTCTGCTGCAAGGGACGGCTCAAGGACGTCAGAGCCGTACGTATCATCATCCGGACCGGTCTCAAGAAGGGTGACGGACAGGTCTGACGCTTCGCTCAGGCGCGCCGCAAGCACCGTGCCCGACGTGCCGCCGCCGACAATGACGATATGTCTGTTTTTCTGACCCATCAGGCGTCTCCGCAAAATTGCTGACCGTTTGAAGCGTAATTAGGTACCGCAACCTAAACTTAGGTTGTATAACCTAATTCGTCAACACACCCTTCAAAGGGTATTTGGGAGACAGGCTGTTTTATGAAATCGCGCGCGAAGACTGCGGACCGGATTCTTGAGGCCGGGCGCCGGATGTTCAACGAGAAGGGCTATGCCTCAACCACGTTGACGCAGATCGCACTGGCAGTAGGCATCTCGCAAGGAAACCTCACCTATCACTTCCCCACCAAGATCGATCTGGCAACGCGGCTGCAGGAACAGGCGCGGCTGCGGACCAAGACGCGCCGGGCCAATCTCAAGCCCGGCACCATTCAGGATGACTATGTGGAGCATCTTCTGTTCGGGATGGAACTGACATGGGACATCCGGTTCCTGCTGCGGGACCGTGCGCTGCTGGCGGACCTTGCGACAGCCAACCAGCCCAATGCCGAAGAAGTGGCGGACTATCAGGAACTCGAAAGCCTGCTTAAACGGATCAAAAAAGATGAGTTGTTCCGACGCGACCTGTCGATCGATCTGGATGTGCTGACCCGGTCACTGTGGATCATCAGCCGTTACTGGATGGATTATCTGCGTGATTCAGAAGGACTGCAGCAGATCACATGGTCGGACCAGGAACGCGGCATCCAGCAACACTTCGCCGTCCTGCTCCCCTGCCTCACCGCATCCGCCAAGCGCGACTTCGAAGCCGCCCTCGCCCGGGCGTCCGGCCAAACCGAGATGCGCGAAGCAGCCGGTTAGGCGCGCGACACACATGGGTGGCGTTCGGAGACTGGTCATAAAGGGAGAAATGGTGCCCAGGGGCGGGATCGAACCACCGACACTGCGATTTTCAGTCGCATGCTCTACCAACTGAGCTACCTGGGCGAACCTGGCAAAGGGAGCTGATCTTTAAGGTAGATCAGACCTGTTTTCCGCATGAGGCGGAGCCGGTCGGAAACCGGAGCCAAGGCGGCGGTTTATAGGCAAATCCTGAGGTTAAGTCCAGTCATCGCGATGCGATTTTGAGATCATGTTTCGCGAGTGGGTCTGGTGGCCTACTGGCTGCCTAGCAGTCACACCGTGACGGATTTGCGTGGGCTAGTGCTTGGTCTCGGTTTCGCTCTGGGCGGCGGCCATATCCCACTCGTCAGGCGGCTCCACGGCGGGGATGGCGTAATGGCCACCCAGCCAGCGGTTGAGGTCCACGTCGGCGCAGCGTTTGGAG
>JBCBUN010000439.1:0-2265 GCA_039818145.1 Pseudomonadota bacterium | reverse complement strand
CTGCCACACGCACGTCGTTTTCCAGACGACGGGCAATTTTGCCAACTTCAGCTGAAATGGCGCGACGCAGATCATCCAGTTCAGCAAGACGCGCAATCATGTCCGGGTGCTGCGGCAGAAGATCAGCAGACAGATCCGTGATCTGCCGTTGCAGCGCCACTTCTTGTTGGCGCAGCTGGCGGATAAGCGGGTTATCCAGCACTTCAGATGACGTTTCGATGCCTGCAGGCGATTGCATCAAGGCGCGCGCTGTGTCGAGACGCGCCTGCAGTTCTGACCGCGCGGTGCTGGCGGTAATTAGCTGGGCGTTGAGTGCGGCCAGCTCCGTGTTCTTGAGCAGATTGCCGTTCGACTCAAAAATACCTGACTTGCGGCGGAACTCGCTGACGGCGGCTTCAGACGCCTGTACCTGCGCGCGAAGTTTTTCGACCTGTTCGTCAAGCCATGAACTCGCCCGGCGTGTGACAGCCACCTGTGCGTCCAGTTGTCCGCTCACATAAAGGTCGGCAATGGCATTGGCCACCATCATGGCGCTGCGCGGATGCTCCGCCCAGAAATCAACCGCGATCACGCGGGACTCGCCCACCTGATAAACATTCAGCCGGTTGAAATACGCACTGACAACGTCTGCCCGGTTGGCGGGCTTGGGTGTGCCAAATCCAAAGAGTCCGCCGCCCTTGGTGGAGAACTCATCCCACGTATCGAGCTTGAGTTGGGTCACAACCTGGTCTGCGAGCGAACGCGACAACAGGACCTGAATTTCGCTTTCGATCTTCTTCTGGTCCGCCTCACGCACGGCCTGATTGGCCAATGGATTGGTCGCATCAGGTGTCTGACCTTCAATGAGGATGCGGACTTCGCCGGTGTAATGCGGTGTCACAGTGCTCAGCGCCGCATAGGCAAGCACAACACCCGCAAGGACGAAAAGCACCAGGAACCATTTGCGGGCCCAGACCCGTGCCAGCAGTGCCCAGACATCCAGACCCGCGGAGCCATCTGCAAGTCTTCCTGCAGCGGAAACGTCGCGATCCTGGTTGGGCACACCGTAAGACATGGGCGAGCTTGCATGCTCCTCAACGCCGCCGTGCCAAAACGTAAGGCTGCACAGCGGACATACGCCCGCGAATCGCTTCGCGCGCAAAAATGATCCAGCCTGCTTTTTAGCGGCCTTAAGGTAACCGGGATGTTAACCCGCATTAATTTTCCCGGATTTCCCGGCGATTTTGGCCGCCCTGTCGCCCATTGGCGCTAAGGCGATGGTAACCGTGACCGGTCTAGGCTCGCACACCTGACACAAATTCGAAGGTGTAGCGGTGACAGCCATGCGTGCGTATCAAAAACTGTTTGGTGGATTGAGCCTCCTGTCGACCCTCGTTCTGGCGGGCTGCGGCGGCTTTTCCAATGAACCACAGATGCAGGCTGCATCAGCCCCCTTGCCGGCCCATCCACAGGCCGCCAACCAGCAGCCCATGCACAACGCTGCCCCCATGCCGGGTCGCCTGTCCCAGTACCAGTTGGACGCAGGTGATGAGCTGCGGGTGATCGTGTTTGGTCAGGAAGCCCTGTCCGGCACCTTCCGTGTGGATGATTCAGGGTCGATCACCATGCCCCTGCTGCCGCCTCTGGGCGTGCGCGGCCTCTCAACCGCTCAGACCAAGGTCGCCATTGAACAGGCTCTGGCGCAGACACTGCTGCGCAACCCAAATGTTTCCGTCGAGGTATCGCAGTTTCGTCCGTTCTTCATTCTTGGTCAGGTCAACTCACCAGGTCAGTACCCCTTTGTTTCAGGCATGACCGTCGAGACCGCTGTCGCCATCGCTGGCGGTTACACCTATCGCGCCAACACGTCACGCGCGCGCATTACCCGCACGGCGTCAAACGAGTTCAAGGCGGATACCAACGCCCTCGTGATGCCAGGTGACACCATCTTCATCCGCGAACGGTTTTTCTAAGACCAGATCATGACCGCACCCACTCACCACATCGAGCATGAGGCTGAGCGTAGGCTCAACATTCTGCATGTGTTTCGTGCGCCTGCGGGCGGGCTCTTTCGCCATGTGCAGGATCTGGTGCGCGGCCAGGTTGCTGCGGGCCACAAGGTAGGTGTCGTCTGCGCCTCGAACAATGTGTCGCCTGCTGCCGAGAATGCGCTTCTGGCGCTGGAACCGGACCTGGCCCTCGGCATGCGCCGTATCTTCATGTCGCGCCTGGCAGACCCGCGAGATCTTGCAGCGATCACCACTGTGCGTGCGCTGCGGTCGAGCC
>JBCBUN010000438.1:0-2268 GCA_039818145.1 Pseudomonadota bacterium | reverse complement strand
CGCTGGTGAGAAACGCTTCCCAACCAAGGCCCGCAGGATCAGTGACCCAGCTCTTTTCGGACTTGGCATAGCAGCACTCGGTCTTGCCTTCTTCGCGCACATCATCGGAGGCAGCCTCGAAGCGCTCATAGAGGGAGTGGAGGCCAGCTTCGTCTTCCGTCTGGATACCCAGATGGTCGACACCATTTGCCGCCGCACCTTCATTGGCAACGAAGTTCACCCGCGGATCATCAAGCATCCACTTGGCGTAGCCAGGCCGCTCAACGCTCGGGCCGGCACCAAACATGGCCGCATAGAATGTCTTGGCCTCTTCGATGTCGGGAACGGTGACAGATACATGCAAACGGTTCATCGCGTTATCTCCTACAGATGGTCGGACAGGTGATCGGAATTGGTCAGGCGGGTGCTTCTTCCGGCGTTGAGGTACTGACGCAGACACCGCAGCGCCCCTCGCAGCAATCCTCCAGCAGGAAGTTCGCAATCGCCGCGACCTTCTCAAACTGAACCCGGTAGATGATGGAGCGGCCTCGCCTGCGGCTCACCAGAAGCCCTGCCCGCGCCAGTTCCTTGAGATGAAAGGACAGCGTGGCAGGTGCGACCCCCGTGCGGGAGGCAATCTCTCCCGCCGGAAGACCGCCCTTGGCGGGGTCAGGATCATGCGCCTTCACCAGCAGCCGAAACACGTCCAGACGTGTGTCCTGGGACAGGGCAGCGAAGACATCTACTGCATCATTCGTTTTCATATTTCGAATATGGTTGAAATATTGAAACATTGCAAGAGCTTTCATTGCAAGCAACCAAATCGCGAGACTCCACAAGGGTTTCTGACTAAAATTGCTTGGGGACAGATGCCGTCGCGTAGAGAAAGCCGCATCACGCGAAGGGCCAGGGGGAAAAGCGGAAATGAATCGAACTATTGGCTGCGTCACCAGCGGGCTGGCGGCGACATTGCTGTTGATGCAGGGCCCAGCGCTGGCGATCAACATCCGCGACGATGTTGCAGCCGATGTTGGAGGAATAGCCAACTACGGGGATTTCTCGAACAGCTTCCCGAACGTCGGCAACCTGATGACCGCCCGCGGCAATTTTTGCACCGGGACACTGCTCAACCAGCGGACCATTGTGACAGCCGCCCATTGCTTTCTGGAAGACGACCGTACGATTACGCCCGGCCTTGATGCCGCAGGTGTTAGTTTCGATGCTGTCTCCACCTATGCTGACAGATGGTCGGACTTCGCATCGATCACTCTGCATCCGCAGTATGGCCATGAAAACAACATTGCAGACATGCAGGATGTGGCAATCATTGCCCTGAAGACTCCTGTCACCACCGTGCCATTTGCTGAAATATCGACACAGACACCGACTGCAGGCACGCAGATCACTCTTGTTGGCTACGGCAGTTCAGGTACCGGCTCCAGTGGCAGCAGCAACGTCGACAACATTCGTCGCATTGCGACCAACACCCTCGACGTAGTGGATTTTATTGATCTCAACACCGGCGGCCCAACCAATTTCAGCTCCGACGGGGACACTGCGCTCATCTTTGATTTTGATGACCCGTTGACGCCGGGGGACAGTCAGACCGGATCGACGACAGCTTTGCCCCTTGAGGGTGCATCCGGCGGCGGAGACTCGGGCGGCGCCCTATGGGCCATGGTCGACGGCAGACTCATGGTCATCGGTCTCAACAACTCGAGCATCAACCTGGTAGATGAGAGCCGCGACGGCGGCTACGGCGAACTGATTGTTTTCACCACCGTGGCACCGCTGACCCAATGGATAAACGACAACAATGCACTTATTGAGACTGCTGCTGTGGCAGGCAACGGCAACTGGTTCGATGCGGCCAGGTGGCAGAACAATCAGATCCCAAACAACAGCGATACGGCATTCAGGGTTGGCGATCCGTCCACCTTCTTCAACGTGACCCTGAACCAGCAGGGCGCAACAATCCTCGATGCGAATGCCACAATTGACCGCCTGACCCTTGCAGGCTCCCGAGCCAGACTGCAGGTAAGGCCTGGCAACGAACTCAAGACCGTTCTTGATACAAACATCAACGCGGGCCGGCTGTCACTGAACGGCACACTGCAATCATCCGCACTGACACTGGCAGGCGGCGTACTTACAGGCGCTGGACTAGTTGCTGCTGAACTAACGACCAATACAGGCGGACGGATTGCCCCCGGCAATTCCATCGGCACCCTGACGATCGCCGGCAATTTCGTGCAGACAGCGAACGGTGTCCTCAGCATCGAAATCGAC
>JBCBUN010000437.1:0-2269 GCA_039818145.1 Pseudomonadota bacterium | reverse complement strand
GCGTCCGCTCCATTACGATTGAAGCCAATCTCGAAGACGGGCTGTCACTTGGAGACGCGATCGCGCATCTCAACCAGATTGTTGACGACAAACTTCCGGACACGGTCGTGGTTGATTACAAGGGCGAGTCCCGTGACTTCTTCGCAGCCGGCGGCGCTCTGCTCTTCGTCTTTTTGCTGGGAGTAGCCGTCGTTTTCCTGGTGCTGTCTGCTCAGTTTGAGAGCTTCGTCCACCCGCTCATCATCATGTTGACGGTACCGGTCGTTATTGGCGGCGGGCTGTTTGGCCTTTGGCTGACGGGATCCAGCCTCAATATCTATAGCCAGATCGGCCTCGTCATGCTGGTTGGCCTGGCCGCTAAGAACGGCATCTTGATTGTGGAGTTTGCCAACCAGCTGCGCGATCAAGGGGTCGAATTTGCCGATGCCTTGCGCGAAGCATCCACAACGCGTTTCCGCCCCATCCTTATGACCGGCATTACAACCGCGGCAGGGACCTTCCCCCTGATACTCGGATCAGGAGCCGGTGCAGAAACACGGGCCGTGATCGGCATTGTGGTGCTGGCAGGTGTTCTCACGTCGGTGGCACTGACACTCTTTGTGGTGCCTGTGGCCTACAACATCATGGCGCGCAATACAGGCTCGCCTGGTGATGTGCGCCGCCGCCTCTTCCGTGAGCGCACGTCTAGTCAGCCTGCCGAGTAACCTTGCGCGGCGCCAGCCCTTCAAGCAGCCAGGCAAGTGCCGGTAGCAGCGTGACGGCTCCCACCATGTTCACCAGGAACATGAAGGAAAGCAGCAGCCCCATGTCCGCCTGGAACTTGAGCGCTGAGAACGCCCAGCTTGCCACGCCGATTGAGAGTGTCAGGCCGGTGAACACAACCGCCATACCGGTCTCCTGCATGGCTTGCGGGAACGCATCCTGAAGGCGAATGCCTGCTTCCAGTCGGAACTGAAGCCGGTTGTAGATATAAAAAGCGTAGTCCACGCCGATGCCAACGGCGAGCACAAGCACCGGCAGTGTCGATGACTTGAGCCCAATGCCCAGCTCCGTCATGAACCAGTAGCCCATGAAGGTGGCCACCAGCAGCGGCGCGCAGCAGCAGATGATGGCGCGCCAGTCGCGATAGGCAAATCCTACGAGTACGATGATGGCCCCAAACACGTAAAGCAGCATCGGCAACTCGTTCTCGCTGATCACCTCATTGGTCGCAGCGATGATGCCTGCATTGCCGGTTGCCAGCCGCAGGGTCAGTCCTTCCACACGATGCTCCGCAATGTAGCTCTCAGCAGCGGCCACCACACGCTCTACCGTTTCAGCCTTGTGGTCCGTGAGGAACGCAATCACCGGCATCACATTGCATCGCCGGTTGATAAGGCCCGTGCTGGAGGGAATAGGTGATGTAATGAGACCCAGTGTTGTGGGGTTGCGCGGCAGGTGCGACCAGCGAAGGTCATCCTCCATCCACAGACGCATATTGTTGCGCGCAACGGTGGCCGTAGACACGACAGCCGCGACACCAGGTACATTGTTGAGGTGCCAGCCATAGTCTTCCAGCGCCTTCATGTAGGTGTGGTCGATGCACGCTTCGCCGGGAAGTTCCGCCACAGTGATGAAGGCATCAAGCGAGATGGCAAAATTGTCGGTTACGAAATTCACATCCTGATTGTAGCGAGCATCTTCCCGCAGCTCAGGCAGGCCTGCATGAAGGTCGCCCACATGTCGGTCACGGGACTGATAGACTGAAACCACAAACAGAACCGTACCCAGCAGCAAAATGAGCTTTGCCGGCCCAGGGCGAGCGACGCCGCCCAGCTTCTTCATCAGGCTCGCGCGCGAGGCACGCAGTTTGGAAATCTGCGCGACAAAATTGGCGCGCGGTTTCATGTACGAGGCCAACAGTGGCAGCATGATCAGGTTGGAGATGATCTTGAGAGCAATACCCACTGTGGCGACAATCGCCATTTCCTGAATGATGGGTATGGGGACCAGCGCCAGAGTGAGAAAACCGACAAGGTCGGTGATCAGCGCCATGGAACCCGGCAGGAACAACCGACTGAACGTCGACCGCGCAGCCGTCTCAGCCGACGCGCCGTCAATCAGCTCACTGGTGAACAGGTTGATCTGCTGCACCCCGTGACTGACGCCGATGGCATAGACAAGGAAAGGCACAAGAATGGCCAGCGGGTCGAGGCCATAGCCCAGCAGATAAAGTGCCCCGAACTGCCAGACGACAGATACAAGCGAACTGCCAACCGCCAGCAGCATC
>JBCBUN010000436.1:0-2274 GCA_039818145.1 Pseudomonadota bacterium | reverse complement strand
CAGACCTCACGCGCGTTGTGGTGGAGGCCGGACACTGGATGCCTGAAGAGGCGCCAAGAGCTGTCATCGACCACATATCCAGCTGGCACCAAGAAACCTAGGTGCAAGCGAAAACAAACCAGGTTGCTCACATCACCATACCGGTCGATGTCCGCGCCACGTAGGGGCATGTGGAAGATCAACGTGACGCGGGTGCATTCATCGACGTGGTCTCAAGTCCTTACTTCATTGACTAGATGCGCTCACCGTTTGCTGCTCAGTGCGAACGGCTGCGGCCATGCGGTCCATTGCCCCTTGCATGAACGGATGCAGCTCATTGTCCCGCATACGGTTCATGAATACCCGCAAGATCCCGTATTTCGGTGCAACGCGGTAGGTCCAGTCAAACCGGGTCCCGCCCTCGACAGGTGTCAGCGACCAGTCAGCATAGATGTGGTCAACCGCCCAGCCCGCTCCGCTTGTGAGCGCGAAAGCCTGGTACCTAAAGTCCGTTACTTCGTTCTTGAGGGAGCGCTCGAGAATCTGATGGCCATCGACCTGAATCAGCCGCCGGCGTGACCCTTCGTCCGGCCATGTGCCCCGGATGGCTTGCGAGTCGACGGGCGGCGCTATGCTACCGACAGGCTCCATGAAGGCGATCAGGGAGCCGTTTTCTGCCAGGTATGCCCGCAGTTCCTCAGGCGACAACGGGACTGTTGCTGTTGCCGCGCTAATCACATAGTCCGACTCATCAGAAAGTATCTCGGGGGGGTCGACCCACGCGACCGGCTCTGTTGGCGCGTCCTGCGCGGCGCAGGCTGCTGTCAGTGCCGCGAGAACAAGCGCGGTCAAGATTCGCATTTTCATCGTAAGGCTCCTTTGAGTTTCTCGGTCCTTGAAGGACCGGTGGATGCGACCATCAGGAGGGCTCCTGCGATCGATACATTTTTGAAGAAGAGAGACAGCTCAAGGCTTCTCAGTGGTTCTTCGAGTTCCCAGAAACGATGCAGGAACCCGTTGATGGCGAGGGTGTAGACGGCGAGCATGCCGGCTGCGACGCAAACGCCCCTCATGGTGAATGCGACGATCAGTCCGCCGACGACCTCCAGTGCAATGGCTGCGGGCAGCAGCAGTTCTGCATGTGCAAGGCCAGCGCTTTCCATCCGTACGAGCGTTTTCGGATAGCTTGTGACTTTCGACAGGCCGCCCAGAATGAAGAGAGATGCCAGGCCGGTCCGGCCAGATGCGTATGTCAGTATACGGAGCTGCCCAGGGACAGCCTGTTGTGGTTCAGATGTCATCATGGGATGCCTGTCTTTCTGGTGGAGTACCGGTAGGTCAGTCCGTCCAAAAGTCTCTTGCGGTTTCACGGCGCTTTCGGATCAATCTGTCCGCCGCACCGGAGTGGTAGGCCGTCCACCCGTGCGCATCATCGCCGTCCGGTACGTTCCAGGCTCCAAGCACCGCGGATGTCAATCCGGCGCCCATGAGCTCGAAGCCCTGGGCGGTATAGAGATCAGCTTCGACCCCGCGATTGATCATCACTTTGAACTGGCGCAGGCCTTGCTGGTTCTTCATGAGGATCAGCTCCGTCAGGGCCTTTGTGGACTGGTCGAGTGCCTCTTGGGGCACGACCCGGTTGAAGAGGCCAAGCTCAACACCACGTTGGGGCTTGTGCAGAGCACCCAGCATGTTGATTTCCTTGGTCATGCGGCGGCCGATGAGGCGGGCCATGCGAGTTGTGCCGCCCCATCCAGGCGTAATACCCCAGTCAACCTCTGGCATGCCCCACCGGACCGTATCGGCGCAGATGACGAAGTCGCAGGCCATGGTGATTTCCAGACCACCGCCTACGCAGTACCCCTCAACCGAGGCGATTGTGATTTTGTCCAACTCCTCAAGCGCGTTGGCCATGTCCTGGTAAATGCGGACTCGACGGATGACGCTGTTGGCATCCACGCCCCACCCGCCGCTGGCCATTTCCGTGAGGTCGTCCCCGGCACAAAAGTTTCCTCCCGCACCGCGCACCACAAAAACTTTCGCGTCGATGTCGTCCCGCGCAATGCTGATCGACCGAGCGAACTCGTCTGAAAGGCGGACCGAAAGAGCGTTTGTAACTTTGGGCCGGTTAAGCGTGACAGTAACGACCGCGCCGCGATCATGTTCTGCTCGTTCGTAGGTGAGGTCTTGGAACCCGTATTCTTCGGTCAGATTGGACATTTTGCTGTCGCCTGCCTTTTCTTGTGCTGCTATAACTACGGAAATGGTAGTTAGTATGGAGCCGGAGGGATTGCA
>JBCBUN010000435.1:0-2286 GCA_039818145.1 Pseudomonadota bacterium | reverse complement strand
GTTATGGTAACAGAATACAATTCCTGGCTAAGTCTCGCGAGCACCGTGTTGCGGGAGACATCGGCATGACGCGCGCGAACTGGCGGGATGTCTGTCTTGATCCCGATACACCGCTTGAGGACGTCATTCGACGGATCACCGAGACGGCCAAGCAGATTGCGCTGGTTGCCGGTGATGACCACAGACTGCTGGGCACCATCACGGATGGCGATATCCGTCGCGGTATTTTGCGTGGTCTTTCACTGGACACGCCCGCGCGGGAGATCATGAAGGAAAACCCCATCGTCGCTGGACCTGATCTGGCCCGTGACGTGCTGCTGGGATACATGCGCGACGGTCGGGTCAAGCAGCTGCCGATTGTTGACGCGCAAGGCGCCCTTGTGGGGCTTGAACTGCTGGACGACATGCTGACTGCGCCTGATGCAGACAACTGGATCATCATTATGGCGGGTGGACTTGGGACCCGGCTTCGTCCGATCACTGAAGACATTCCAAAGCCGCTGGTTCCTGTCGGTGGTCGTCCGGTTCTGGAAACCATTATTGAGCAGTTGGCTGGGCAGGGGTTCACCCGTATTTTTCTCGCGGTGAATTATCTGGCTGACCAGGTGCGGGAACATTTTGGAGACGGGTCTCGCTGGGGCGTGCGGATTGACTATCTGGAAGAAGAAACACGTCTGGGCACGGCCGGCGCACTGACCTTGCTGCCACACAGGCCGCCGGCGCCGTTCCTGGTGATGAATGCGGATCTTGTGACCGATATCGATTTCCGACGCCTGCTGAATTTTCACGGTGACCAGACGGCGGACGCCACCATGTGTGTGCGCGAGTACAAGTTTCAGGTGCCCTATGGCGTTGTAGAGACGCAGGGCAATCGCATTACACAGCTCACCGAAAAGCCACAGCACAGCTATTTTGTAAATTCAGGCATCTATGCGCTTGAGCCCGAAGTGCTGGACCTTGTGCCGGACGGGCATTTCTATGACATGACCACGCTCTTTGATGATTTGCTGGCGCGTGAGGGACACGGGGTTGTTTTCCCGGTGCACGAATACTGGATCGACATCGGCCAGTTTGATGACCTCGAACGCGCGCGGACGGATTTCTCCAACGTTTTCACGCCCAAAGGCAAACGCGCCTGATGGCACGGCTGGCGACCATTCTGGCGCGCGGCGGCTCCAAAGGCGTGCCCGGCAAAAACATACGGATGATTGCCGGGCGTCCGCTGATTGCGCATACGGTCGCCCATGCGCTGCAATCGGAGTTGTTTGATGCGGTTGTTGTCTCCAGCGACGCCAACGACATTCTGGAGGCGGGCAAGGCTGCTGGGGCAACCCATCTGGTGCGACGGCCGGATGACATGGCCAGCGACGAGGCTGGCAAGCTGCCGGGCCTGCGCCATTGCGTTGCGGAGATGGAAGCGCAACTGGGTCTGAGGTTTGACACAATCACTGACCTGCAGCCGACGTCACCGACGCGGGTCGCAGATGACATTGCAGGTGCCATTGCCTTGCAGGCCCGGCTTGGGGTGTCCAATGTCATTTCAGGGACGGAAGCCAAGTCGTCTCCCTACTTCAACCTTGTGGAAGAACAGGCAGATGGCGCTGTGGCGCTATCCAAGCCGCCGGTGGGCGACGTTGTGCGGCGTCAGGATGCCCCGCGCTGCTTTGACCTCAATGGGTCCATCTATGTCTGGCGACGGGATGCGCTGATGGAGGGCGACGGTCTATGGTTCGCGGACACGCATCTGTTCGAGATGCCGGCAGAACGCTCTGTTGATATCGACACGGAAACCGATTTCGCGTTTGCCGAGTTCCTGATGAGCCGCTAGGCGGTCATCGCAAAGGGCGCTGCCTGGGCTCGCGGCGGGAAGACATTGGTATCCAGCCGCGGTATTTCCAGCAAGGCGTCGGATGTCGGTGTGGCGCTTGTGGGCTGAGTCGTGAACGCGGCAACGCAACACATGGCCTCAAGGCAACTCAGTGTTTCTTTGTTGTAGCTCCCATAGGGGTAGCAGAAAGTGAAGTTGCTGTTGGGCATCCCGATGGCATCAAACAGTCGGAACGAGTTGAAAATATCCGCACGCTGCTCCTCAGCATTCATGCGATCCAGCCAGACATGGGCATTGCCATGGCTGCCGATCATGTGCCCGGCTTCATGCATATCGCGCAGGTCGTCCACATTGCAGTACAGCTCATCCGCAAATGATCCGGCATCCTGACTGACCGTCTGTGCAAACAGATCATCCGCTAGTGTTGCTCGCAGCTTTGCAGGTAGTGCGTGCTGCAG
>JBCBUN010000434.1:0-2300 GCA_039818145.1 Pseudomonadota bacterium | reverse complement strand
CCCGGTTCGATGACCATGATCTGGTCGCAGCCGGGACCGGTGGCGGGATTGCCGATCAGGCGCGCAGCATCAGCGTCCAGCGCGAAGTTACCGTCGCGGGCGTCTATCACCACGATCTCGTTGCCGAGGCCGTTCATCTTGTGAAACTGCACGTTCATGGGCGCCTATATGGCGCTTTTGGCAGCGAAATGCCAGAAACACGGCAGGGTCCGAATAGCAGACCCGTGAAATCGGGAGAGGTTGCATGCTCAGGCTTCTGGGGCGCTTTGGCGTAGTTATCGGCGGAATCGTGCTGCTGGCGAGCATGGTGGGCGCGATCTGGCTGGATTCCCTGTTCGAGGAGCCGGGCGTCAACCATGTGTCATCGCTGACCCAGGAGCTCGGCGCCAAGCGGGTGATGGTGATCGTCGCCCACCCTGATGATGAGCAGCTGGTCGCCGGTCTCATCGTGCAGGCGGTTGAGGACGGGGCCGAGGTCGGCATGATTACCGCGACCCGCGGCGAGGCGGGTACGCAGATGCCGAAGATCGTGCACCAGCCGCATCTGGGCACCGTGCGCGCGGCGGAAGCCCTCAAGAACAGCTATGCGCTGGGGATCGCCGCCCACGAAGTCTGGCCGATGCCGGACGGGGCGCTGGAACGCGACGTGCCGTTTCTGGCGCTGGTGGCGGATATCGCGCGGGCGTTTCACCGCTTCGAGCCTGATCTCGTCGTTACCTTCTGGCCCGAGTCAGGCGCCACCGGCCATCGCGACCACATGCGCATCGGCCTTGCCGCCCAGCATGCGGTCCGGCAGTTCAAAAGCATCCATGTCTATCAGGGGCCCAAACACATCGCCTACACGCTGATGCCGCGCGGCATCATGCAGCGGCTGGGCGGTGCGCGCGGAGACTTTGTGGCGGAGAACCAGCCGGACCCGACCCACTCCATGCCCAGCAATGCCGACGCCAAACTGCGCGGCTGGGCCATCCATGAAAGCCAGAGCGACTACGTGGAAGCGACCTACCAGGTGCCTGCCAACGTGCTCTACAGCTTCTTCGACAAGGAGTTTTACTTCGTCGAAGAGGTGCGGTGAGGGGCATTCACGCCACCCGGAGCACGCAATTGTCATTCGATCAGGTGGCGGGTTTCATCTACTGAGACCGCGTGACCCTACGTGATGACAGGATTTGAAATGACCGTTGAGACGACACTCCGTCCGGCGACTGCTGGTGACAAGGACGTAATCCTCGAGCTTGGGACAATGATGGGCTTTGAGCCCGGGCCGGAGCGCGATGAACTGATCGCCATGCTGGATGCCTATTTTGCCGGGGATCTGGGGCCGGACCATCACTGGGTTGTGGATGAGGGTGGCGCAGATGGCGTCATCGGCGCTGCCTATTTTGCACCCGAGGTGATGACCCAGGGGACATGGAACCTCTATTTCCTCGCGGTGGACGAAGCTGTTCAGGGGCAGGGCCGGGGCGCCGCTCTGGTGCGCCATGTGGAAGACGTGTTGCGTGCGCGTGGGGAGCGGGTGCTACTCATCGAGACATCCGGGCTCGGCTCCTTTGAGCGGACCCGGGCCTTCTACCGCAAGCAGGGCTATGACGAAGAAGCCCGCATCCGCGAGTTCTATGGCGCCGGTGACGACAAGATCATTTTTCGGAAGGCGCTTTAGGGTAGAGCGTGGAGGCGTCACAGACCTGCTGCCAAGGGCACCGATGCCAGTGAACATTACAATTGGGGCTGTAGGTCTGAAGTCGGCGAACGTGCTTAGTGGCTTTGCGGACGGGACGCTTTGTTTTGGAAATGAAATGCGGTGAGCATGAGGTTGCGGTTAGGTGCGAAGAAAACGCTTTGCCATAGAGATCAAGAATGCCGGGAACAGTGGCAACAACACGCTAGTCATCAAAGCTGAAACCCAGAGTGCAAGCCATGGGCCTTGGCCGTCGGCACACTTGTAGGCTTTTCGTATCGGCCGCTCGTCGCATACCATCGTTGGAAGGAAAAGGAGCAGCAGCGTCAGCGCAACCACACCTAGAAGAAGCAGAGTTTCCTGATAGCGCCAAAGACCAACCGTGACGGATTTGTGCCCGACTGCAACAAACAAAACTGCTGCAAAAAGCTCGACGGTTAGAAAGCCCAAAGCGAAGTGAGAAAACTCATAGATTTCTGCATAGGCCTCGGACCCATAGCGTCCCAGAAAGTATTCGCCAACATACGTGGCCGTTGCTGTCGAGCCGAGTTCAATGGGCAAAAGTGATGTCAGCAATTCTCTCATCGTCGGGACGAAGTATGCGGCGATCAGAAAGGCGCAC
>JBCBUN010000433.1:0-2303 GCA_039818145.1 Pseudomonadota bacterium | reverse complement strand
CATTGAAACAAGTCCTTCGATGGTTCTAGAAGCGGCGCGAACGCACACTCAGGTCACATTCGTCGTGGACTACAAACATGGGAACCGCTGCACCATGTAAACTGTTGATATTCCAACGTATGTTGTGCGTTCGCGCCGCTTCTAGAACCATCGAAGGACTTGTTTCAATGGCCGAGACACCCCGGGTACCGGATCAGGAAATCATCCTTCCCGACAGTCTGACCGGTGAGGAGCGCGAGATTGCTGAACGCATAACGAAGCTGGCCAGGCTGCTTGATGCACAGTTTCCCTTGCCCGGGACACAGGTCCGGCTTGGTGTGGACGGCCTGCTTGGCTTCATACCAGGCATTGGTGACGCAATTGGGCTTCTGCTGGCGGGTTACATCTTTGCAGAAGCAACACGGGCAAAGGTCAGAAAACGCACTCTGGCGGCCATGGCCGTGAACACGTTGCTGGATACAGCGGTTGGTGCGGTGCCTGTTCTCGGCGACATCTTCGACATTGCCTTCAAATCCAACATGCGCAATGCACGACTGATCCTGAAGGACATTGAACGGCGCGGATCTCATCTGGACGACTAGTCTTAGGTCTGGGCCGCCTTGACCAGTTCCTGCATCCGCGGCGCCAGGCGCTGTATTTCCGCTTCCATCCGCGTTCGGGTTTCGCCTTTTGCAAGCCCCAGAAGCAAACAGCTCCAAGTGTGAAGGGCCTGTGCCTCAAACCCCTCGTGATCGATTGATCCGCGAGCCCAGCGATGGCCAGCATTGGAATATGCATCCAGGACAAGATGTGCCAACACGGTTGCAGGGACCAGATCATCGAGTTGTCGCTGTCTTATCGCTTTCGCGATCGCGAACTCCTGCAGACCTCGTGCTTGGTTGGCGAGCATTGTGGTGCCCTTGTCTGAGGATGCATAGGTAAGAGCCATCAGAGGTCTCATCATGTCCTCAGACGCTCTGAATCTTTCGATGGAAACGGTGATGATTGCGCGCGACATCTCAATGCCGTCATCAAGCTTCAATGCGTCCAGTTCAGCAGACAGCTCATTCAACTCTTGTGACATGAGCGCGAGTAGAACGTCCGACTTACCACCGCCGAACTGATTGTACAGGGTGCGCACGGCGAGCCCTGCTTCGTCAGCGATGCTGCGTATCTGCAGTCCATCCAGGCCATCGCGACGCAGGATTGCTCGCGCCGCATTAAGCGCGCGATCGACACGTTCCTGCTTGGCTAACTCACGGACACTCATGCGGAACTCTATACCTGAAAAATAGTTGCAACATGTTGCATTTTTTTCCATAGTGTTGATCCGAAGCTAACGGCAAAGGGGAACATCCTATGGAACGTGACGAGCAGATCCGGGTTTTGAAGGGCCTGATGGCGCATATTGATGCCGGGACCAACGTTGACGCCGGCGGCATCCGTCACAATCCCGCTGAGTCCTACACATCGCCCGACATTGCGACACGTGAATGGGATGTTTTCTTCCGAAGCCATCCGCAAATCATCGGCATGAGCGGCGACTTGCCTGAGGCCAACAGCTTTGCGACTCACGATGACTTTGGTGTCCCTCTGCTCGCCACGCGCGATTCCGAAGGCAGGTTTCGCGCATTTGCGAATGTTTGCCGGCATCGCGGCGCCATCATCGAAGAAGCTCCGCGGGGCAAAAAGAAGCTGTTCTCCTGCCCCTTCCATGCTTGGACCTATAGTTCTCAAGGCGCGTTGGTGGCAGTTCCCAAACAGGAGCAATTCGGGCAGATCGATAAAGACTGTCTTGGTCTGGTGGAATTGCCAGCTGAAGAGCATTGCGGTCTCTTGTGGGTTCACCCACAGGCTGACGGACAACTCGACGCACAATCACTGATGGGTGGCCTTACACCAGAATTCAACGCGTGGGACTTCTCCCGAATGGTGCACATAGGCGACGACACCTATGAAACGCCCATGAACTGGAAGCTTGCGATCGACACATTCGGCGAGACATATCACTTCAGCGCGCTGCACAAGAATTCTCTATTCCCGTTCTTCCACGGCAATGTGCAGGGCTATGATGTATTCGGGCGCAATCACCGCATGGCCTTGTGCACACGAGGCATCGATGACCTTCGAGGTCAGCCCGAGGAGTCGTGGCACATCGCAGACGGTGCTTTCCCTGTCTATTACATGTTCCCCAACGTGCAGGTGAATGTCGGCAGCTCAACCGTCATTCTGGTGCGGGTGTACCCAAACCAGAACGATCCCCATCATTCGCTTTCACGCATCACGTTTTATGCTTGGCCTGCGGCGCTGGCAGCAGGTGATGA
>JBCBUN010000432.1:0-2312 GCA_039818145.1 Pseudomonadota bacterium | reverse complement strand
GGCATCGGCTGGTGCCGCCGCCCTGTGGTTTGCAACGCCCCATGCGGACACGGGCCTTGTGATCATGATGTCCGTGGCCACACTTGCCATCATGGTCGGAGCGGAACTCACCAGCGTTTTGCACAACGCGATGCTGCCCCGTCTTGCACCACGGCATCTTGTGGGCCGCCTGAGCGGAACATCCATTGCAACCGGCATTGCCTGGGGACTGACGGTCCTTGGCGCCTACATCGTCCTGTTCATGGTCCCGGAAGTGCCGTTTCTTGGCCTCGACAAGGCGTCGCACGAGCATGACCGGATTTCCGGCCCGATAGCAGGTTTAGCGATCCTGCTGTTTACCGTTCCACTGCTTCTGCTGACGCCACCTACCCCCATCAACCGGGTGTGCCTGCCCATCAAGCGCCTGACATTTGGTGTGCTCGGCGAAACCTATAGAAGCCTGCGCAGCCACCCACGCATTGCCCGCTTCATCATTGCCCGGATGATCTATCAGGACGGCATTGCCGTTGCCCTGGCATTTGGTTCCATCTATGCCGCAGGCCATTTTGGCTGGGACGGTCTGGAGCTTGGGATATTCGGCATGGTGGTGCTTGGCTCATCGGCCATTGGCGCGTTCATCGGCGGCAAGGTGGATGATCACATTGGGGCCAAACGCACGATCCAGTTGTCCCTGCTGATCCTCCTGACCGGCATCATCGGGCTGGTCAGCATTCCGGCACCTGCGGAGGCCATCACCGGATTTCTGGCGACACCTCAGGAGAAACTGTTCATCGTGCTTGCCTGCGTGCTGGGTGTTTCCATCGGACCCGCCCAGGGCTCAGGCAGGTCCTTGATGGCCAGACTGGCGCCGGCAGGAGAAAGCGGCCGCTGGTACGGCATCATGGCGCTGACGGGAAATGCCGTCGCATTTACCGGACCTTTGCTGGTCGCCATCGTGACTGATGCCACCGACAGTCAAAGGATGGGACTGATGGTTTCACCGGTTTTGATCTTCGTTGGCTTGCTGATCCTGTTGGGCGTCGAGAACGACAACCCGAAGGGTCCGCAGCTTCAATAGCTCTTGGGCAACCCAAGCACCCGTTCGGCCAGGAACGACAAAATGAGTTCCCGGCTGACGGGTGCAATGCGGGCAATCATGACCTCGCGCATGTAGCGCTCCACATGAAACTCCTTGGCATAGCCCATGCCTCCATGGGTCATGACCGAACGCTCGCAAGCCGTGAAGCCCGCTTCTGCTGAGAGATACTTGGCAGCATTCGCCTCCGCCCCGCAGGGCTTGTCTGCGTCATACAGATACGCGGCTTTCATGCACATGAGCCAGGCTGCTTCCAGCTCCGCCCAGCTTGCAGCCAGCGGGTGCTGAATGGCCTGGTTCTGACCAATCGGTCGCCCAAACACTTCACGCTCCCGCGCATAGGTCGTTGCGCGTTCAAGGGCCAACTGGCCAAGCCCGACGGCTTCCGCGCCAATCAGAATACGTTCCGGGTTGAGGCCATGCAGCAGATATTGAAAGCCCTTGCCTTCTTCACCGATCAGGTCGGCGGCTGGCACCTTGAGGCCGTCAATAAACAAAGCGTTGGAGTCGACAGCCTTGCGACCCATCTTGTCGATCACATGCACATCCACAGCTGAGCGGTCCATGTCGGTGTAAAACAAGCTGATGCCGTCCGTAGGCTTGCGCACATCCGCAAGCGGTGTGGTCCGCGCCAGCAGCAAAATCTTGCTCGCGCTCTGCGCCGTCGACGTCCACATCTTGCGACCATTGATCACGTAATGATCGCCCACCCGCTCGGCTCGGGTTTCAATGGCCGTGGTGTTAAGCCCCGCGTTGGGTTCGGTCACACCAAAGCAGCACCGCTCCTTGCCGGCAATCAATGGCGGCAGGTGTCGTTCCTTTTGCTCGTCCGTACCAAATACAACGAGTGGCATGGGCCCAAACATATTGATGTGAATGGCACTTGCCCCCGAGAAGCCCGCCCCAGATCGCGCAACCGTGTGCATGACCAAAGCAGCTTCCGTCACCCCAAGTCCCGCACCGCCATACGCCTCCGGCATCGCCGTGCCCAGCCAGCCGCCGGACGCCATGTCCGCAACAAACCCATCCGGAAAATCCCCATCCGTGTCGCGCGCCAGCCAGTAGTCGTCCCCGTAAGTGGCACATACCTTGTTCACGGCATCCACAATGGCCTGCTGATCGTCGTTTAACTCAAACACCTAAGGGGCTCCCAATTTGAAGCGGCAACAATGACCATTAGATCATAGATGTGAACAGCCAAGACTGTCGCGCCAACCAAACCCAGACCACAACAAAG
>JBCBUN010000431.1:0-2313 GCA_039818145.1 Pseudomonadota bacterium | reverse complement strand
CTCCGGCTCCTCGCGCGAGCCATTACGCCGGCAGAAAGCCCCATTCGGTTTCACGCCCGGTTCTTTACCGCGCATAACGCCAATGTCTCAGGCGAACTAAATGGCTCCGGCGAATTGCTGGATCTCGACTGGTACCCGTTGGACCACGCCAAAACGCTTCCCATCATTGATGTGACCGAATTCGTTCTGAAGGAGATCTCGGAACGTTCGGAAAAAAACAGCCTAGAGGGAGCGGTCGCATTCTGGCGCTACCGCTCTGGCACTCCCATCCTGTCGTATGAGGGCTGATCATTGACTGACGTACAGACCAGCTCGAGCGCCACCCATAACCTGACAGACGATGAACGCAGGCGGTCCATACTCGCCGCGCTTGGCTGCATCGGCGCCGTGGGCATTGGCCTGGGAGCGACACTGCCGCTGCTTGCCCTGCGCATGGACTCCATGGGTGCTACCGCCACCATGATCGGCCTCAACACCGCCATGGTGGGTCTGTCGCATCTCATTTTCACGCCGCTTGTGCCGCGCATCCTGCGGCACATCGACATGATGCCCTTCCTCCTCATATGCGCGGTCGCTGCATCCATTGGCATAATGGGATATGTGGCGTTTCCAAACATCTGGGTCTGGTTCCCGCTGCGCTTCCTCACCTCCGCCTCACTGGCCGGCCTCTTCATCGTCAGTGAGATCTGGATCAACCAGATTGCCGAGGACAGGACGAGAGGTCGCGTCATTGGCCTCTACGCCACTGTTTTCGCCGGGTCGTTCGCACTGGGACCTGTCATCCTGCTCGCCGTCGGCACGGACGGATCGCTGCCCTTCATGATCACCGCCGGCATGACACTCATAGCCATTCTGCCCCTGCAACTGGCACGCGGCCTGATGCCCAACATTCATGAGAAGCCGTCACAGAGTTTCATGTCATTCATTCTCGTGGCACCGGCAGCCACCTTTGCTGCCCTCGCCTATGGCGCCATCGAGACGCAGGTTTTCAACCTGCTTCCGGTCTATTCAATCCGCACAGGCGCGACAGAGACCGTGGCAGCACTCGTGCTGAGCATCTTCGCAGCCGGCAATGTGGCAATGCAGGTGCCGATCGGGTACCTGGCCGACCGATTTGATCGTCGCCATGTTCTGGCCGGATGCGCGGCTGTTGGCGTGGCCGGCCCCATGCTGCTGCCTCTGGCCGCCGGACAGCCCTGGGTCCTCTATCCCATCCTGTTCATCTATGGCGGTGTTGTGGTTGGCATGTACACGGTGGGGCTTGCCCTCCTGGGCCAGCGCTTCACCGGTGCGGATCTCGCCGCGGCAAATGCCGCTTTCGTGGTCATGTACTCCTTTGGCGCTCTCGTGGGCCCCATCGCCGGGGGGACTGCCATGGACATCAACGATCCCAACGGCCTCACTATCTCGCTGGCTGCAATCGCGGGGTTCGGCCTCGTTCTGACTCTCTGGAGACGTCGCACGGCAGGCCCTGCATTACCGCCAGAGGCCCGCGATACATAAGGTTTTCGCCCATTTGCGGCGCAACAAACTTGACACCGGCACCATGATCAGTAGGTTGCGCGCTTCGCCTGCCTCTTTGGAGGATTTCGGGCCCCACAATTCTTCTGCAGGACCTGGCCAATGGCTAAGCCAACAACCATCAAGATCAAGCTTCAGAGCACCGCGGACACTGGCTACTTCTACGTAACCAAGAAGAACGCACGCACCATGACCGAAAAGATGGTCGTGAAGAAATATGATCCCGTCGCGCGCAAGCACGTCGAGTTCAAGGAAGCGAAAATCAAGTAGTCAAAACTGCCGGAGACTTCTCCAGCAACTGACTATGACACCGACAACAAAAACGCCGTCGCGAGCACTCGCGGCGGCGTTTTTGTCGTTGAAAATCAGTCGCTTATTGTAGATTTCTGAGAAACCGGGCGACCGGGGATGGTCTAGGACCTGTCCCCGGCCGGTAAGTCCACCGCAAGTGCCGGACCAGATGCGGCTGGCGCCCGGCGAACGCCGCGGTGACGAGCGTCAAAGCCAATAGTGCACGTTTCCGGGCTCAAAAGAGGCCTATTCAACCCCGAAAACCTACGATCCATCAGCCTTCCTGCTTCATATGATCCGGCGATGCGGCAGCCTGACCGAAACAGGAGCTCGGAACGGCGATCCCCTCGCAAAAAGGCAACGCCCCCCGTTTTCAGCAGCCATTCGCCGGATCGGATATCAGAAAACTGACCACCGTCCGGCACCGGTCCCGCAAATCCCCACTCGCAGTCCCAAGGCGCTATTGCCAGCATCGATGCTGGCAATAGCGCCTTGGGACTG
>JBCBUN010000430.1:0-2313 GCA_039818145.1 Pseudomonadota bacterium | reverse complement strand
CTTTGCGCGCAAGCGAGGCTTTACGGTGCCCGTTGGGGAGTGGATCGCCGGGCGCGGGTCACGTCTTGCATCGCTGGTTGCCGAACAGCCGGGCATTCAGGAGATGTGCAATCCGGATCGTGTCAAAGCGCTGTTTGCTGGATTGGGCTCAACACCGGCAAAGCGCGACGGTCAGGCTGCGTGGATACTGCTTTTCTTCGCCCTCTGGCATCAGCACCATGTGCTCGGGCTGCCGTCTGACGGCTCGGTGGAAGAAGCACTTTCTGCGTAGTATGGGTCACACCCCCTACGCCGGACTTGACGCCTTGCCAGCGATAGGGTCCCGTTGCGCCCGAAAACAACACAATATCCAGTACGCTTTCAGGAGACACTTTTATGGCTGATTCCTTCCGCGCCCTCATGGTCACCAAGACCGATGACGGCCAATCCGTTGAATTAAAAGACATTACTGACGCGGAACTCATGGAAGGTGACGTAACGGTCGCCGTCAGCCACTCCACCGTGAACTATAAGGACGGCCTCGCCATCACGGGCTCCGCACCAATTCTGCGCGCGTCCCCAATCATTCCGGGCATCGATTTTTCCGGAGAGGTCATTTCGTCTGACCATGCTGACTGGAAAGCCGGTGACCAGGTCGTTCTCAATGGATTCGGTGTCGGTGAAGGTCACAGCGGTGGCTATGCGCAGCGCGCTCGCGTCAATGGTGACTGGCTGGTGAAACGGCCTGATGCCTTCTCTGCTGCAGATGCCATGGCCATCGGCACCGCGGGATACACATCCATGTTGTGCGTTTTGGCACTTGAGAAGCACGGCATTGGCCCCAAGGACGGCGACATTCTGGTGACTGGCGCCAATGGCGGTGTGGGCTCCGTAGCCATCGCCCTGCTTGCCAAGCTTGGCTATCGTCCGGTGGCGTCAACGGGTCGCCCTGAAGAAGCAGACTACCTCAAGAGCCTCGGCGCGGTTGATGTGATTGACCGTAAGGAATTCTCCGAACCCGGACGACCACTCGGCAAAGAACGCTGGGCGGGCGCGATTGATTCTGTTGGCAGCACAACGCTTGCAAATGTCATTTCGCAGACCAAGTACGGCGGAACAGTTGCTGCATGCGGACTTGCCGGCGGTATGGACCTGCCGTCTTCCGTGTATCCGTTCATTCTGCGTGGCATCACGCTTGCGGGTATCGACAGCGTAATGGCGCCACGCGGCATCCGTGAAGAAGCGTGGAGCCGGTTGGCCCGCGACCTTGATCTGGACAAGCTCAATGCCATGACAAACACCATCGGACTGTCTGATGTTGAGGGCGCCGCAGCTGATATCATGGCAGGCAAAGTGCGTGGACGCCTTGTTGTGGACGTCAACGCCTAGAAATCAAAACATGATCCGGATCGGCCCCATTATAGAGGGCTGACCGGTTGCTCTGGGGAGGGTGCGTGCATGTCATTGCCGCCATTCAGAAAAGTCGACTTTGTTGAAACGCGTGTGAATGTCGAACGGCGGGACGATGGTTCCATCGTTCTGGAAAATCCGCATCCCATGGGGGACCCGGCTGCCAACGTCATTGAACCATTGAAAAAATGGGCATCGGAAGCCCCTGACCGGGTCTGGCTGGCCAAGCGCCGGGCACCTGAACCCGGGCAAGAGTTTGGTGAGTGGGAGACGATTACCTACGCACAGGCCTATGACCGGGTCCGCCGCATTGCACAGGCCCTGATTGATCGCGGTGTCGGGCCGGGCAAGCCTTTGATGATCCTCTCAGGCAACTCCCTTGAGCACGCCATGATGACCTATGGCGCCATGGCGACAGGGGCGGCTGCAGTTCCGGTCTCACCCAGCTACAGCCTCATATCGTCAGACTTTGCCAAACTGCGTTATGTCTTTGAGCTCATCGAGCCGCAGGCGATTTTCGTGCAGGACGGTGTCATGTTCGAGAAGGCCATGGGTGCTCTCGACGTCGAAAACCTCAGCCTCATTCATGTGGAAAATCCCGGTCCGGCATTCCATGGGTCGACGTCCTATGACGACCTGCTGAAGACCGCGCCCACAGAGGCCGTAGATGCCGCCTATGAGGCGCTCGACTACGACACGGTCGCCAAGTACCTCTTCACGTCTGGCTCCACGGGTATGCCCAAAGCGGTCATCACCACCCATCGTATGATGTGCGTGAACGCCGTCATGGCCACCAAGCTGATAGAAGAAGGGCCCGACGATCAGCCGCCAACCCTCGTCAATTGGCTGCCCTGGAACCACGTCTTCGGCGGCAACGCGGTGCTCAACAACCTGCTGACGGCTGGCGGCACGCTTTACATTGAT
>JBCBUN010000429.1:2060-2314 GCA_039818145.1 Pseudomonadota bacterium | reverse complement strand
GGAACGGCAACGGCGCTTCGCGACTGTCGCCTGACAGCATATGAAATCCACCGCGCAGCAGGCGTCCGCCCAGTTCGCTCAAGGTCCGTGTGGTGGTGCCGACGCCCTCGGCAACCTGTCCCAAAGACTCGGTCGCGAGTGAGACCATGTCCCGCTTGATCTGCTGTTTGGCAGGCACCTTGGCGCGTTTGGGTGCCATCTGCCAGAAGCCCTTGTCCATCCGGTTGCGCGCGGAGCGCGACAGGGTGGAGGAC
>JBCBUN010000429.1:0-2050 GCA_039818145.1 Pseudomonadota bacterium | reverse complement strand
GTTTCAGATTGAACGGAGGCTGGGGGGGCGCCGACAGGTCGAACCGGTCGAACATGTCCTGGAAGAAATTGCCCTTGTAGCGTGGCGGCAGTTCAAGGATCTGGAGGCCGGCGACGTGGGTCGGGCTCTCGTCAGTTTCGACAGTGAGAAAGGCAGAATCTTGGATGTTCAAGCGGCGCATGTTGGCATTCCCTGATGAAAAGCGCTGATTTCGGCGGCTTTTCCAATACCATAACGCCGGAAAGCCTTTATTTCCAAGAGTTTACACATATGTTGCACTGCACACAATGCGTGTATGGCTAATTTTGCGTCCGCTTGCCGAAAGTCAGGGTTGCGATGAGCGCATGAGTAAGCGTCTGGCCTGCAGCAGGTGCGGACGATCCAGCATCTTGCCATCGAGGGACAGGACGCCTGCGTCAGGTGCAGCGTCAAAGGCGTCGACGATGGCCTGGGCGTGCGCAATCTCGTCGGCGGACGGTGTCAGTGCTTCGTTGATGATGGGCACCTGAGCGGGATGGATCGCGAGCTTGGTATCAAACCCGTCACGCACTGCGTCAGCCAATTCGGCGCGAAGACCTTCCTCATTTCTGAAGTCCGTATAGACCCCGTCGATGGCCAGAACCCCGGCAGCTCTGGCGGCGGCAAGGGTGAGAGACCGGGCCAGACGGAAAATGTCTGTATAGGTGCCGTCAGCCCGCCTGTTGGACGTGGCCCCCAGTTCGGCGGCCAAGTCTTCCGCGCCCCAGGACAGTCCCGCCAGCCGGTCCGGTGCGTGGACATATCCGTCCATCGCAAACAGGGCTGCGGGTGTTTCGGTGGAGACTGTGAGAACGCCGATGGTGCCCGCATCCAAACCGGCTTTTGCCTCGTGCGCTGCCATCATGTCCGACAGGTCCTGGACACCTTCGGGTGTCGCCTTGGGCAGCATCAGATAGTCGGGCTTGGCAGGGACAATGGCCGCCACGTCGTCTTCGCAGAAGTCGCCATCCAGCGGGTTTACCCGCACAACGATGGCTTTGCCGTTTCGGTCGCCGGTTGAGAGGAATGCGGCGGTATCTGCGCGCGCCTCTGCCTTGGCGCTTTCTGCAACCGAGTCCTCAAGATCAAGGATGATGCCGTCGGCCTGTGTATCCAGTGCCTTGGTGCGTTTCTTCTCGCTGTCGGCCGGGACAAATAGGAGCGACCGCATCAGGAGTTGTCTTCCGGTTTCTTGAGCATCAAAGCCTGGCGGCGGCAGCGCGCCACTTCATCACCGTGCTGATTGAAAGCGACGTGGTCCATGGTCACGATGCCCTGTGTGGGCCGAGACTTGGACTCGCGTTTGGAGATGACGGTCGTTTCCACCCGGATCGTGTCGCCGTGAAACAGCGGCTTTGGAAACACGACATCGGTCATGCCGAGATTGGCAATGGTCGTGCCCATGGTGGTGTCGTGGACCGACAGGCCAATCATCAGCCCAAGGGTGAAGAGCGAGTTCACCAGTGGTTTGCCGAACTCGGTCTGGGTCTCTGCGTAGTGATGGTCGAGGTGCAGCGCTGCCGGATTCATGGTCATTGCCGAAAACAGCGTATTGTCGCTTTCGGTAATGGTGCGCCGGATCGGATGGTCAATGACCAGCCCGTCCTCAAACTCTTCAAAATACAGTCCAGCCATTTCCACCCTCGTGCTCTTTGGGGCATGACTTAGTAAGGACACAAGTCCCTAGTCAATATTGTTGATCTGGACCGGCAAGCCACATGGCGGGGAACTGATAATGAAGACAGGTGATCGGGGCGGGAGCCAACCACTGATCAGCTTTGTTGCCTATGCTTGGGTTACGGTAGTCTATTTCCTCTTGAGCTTGCTCTCATACGGCGGATCGCTCTTTGCTGCTTCCAAGGCATCAACAATCATTTGGGGAAGCGTAAAGCAATGTCCGGACGGGCTCGCATGCCTAACGCCTGATTATCTGAACACAAATGCTGTGCTGTTTGCTTTTGGATGGACAGTGCTTGTTTTGCTGGTCTCAAGCACCTTTCCGGGAATCAGACTGATAAAGCTTGTACAAGGC
>JBCBUN010000428.1:0-2317 GCA_039818145.1 Pseudomonadota bacterium | reverse complement strand
GACGAAATCGAGAGCGGCATGGTCTGCAACGGAAATATTCGGGGTGAGCCGAAGGTGAAGGTGAGTGCACATTCGGCATTGGAGCCGAATTTTGCCAACGGCGAAATTGTCCTTTCCGTCGACAAGATCAATTCGAACATGCGGGATGCGGTGGTCAATTTTGATGGGCGTGGGACTGAAACAAACGCGCACTGGAAGAACTCTGACAATTGCGCGCAGCACAAAGTCGCTAACTACGAACGCCCATGGGACAAGTACGACATTCTGGCAGTAACGGCGGACGCAGCTACTACGACTGGAGACGCGCCTTCGCAGCAGTGATGCAAGGCAAACGAAGGGACTGAACAATGGATAAATTCGACAAACTCACGGGCGTTGCGGCGCCGATGCCGATCACGAATGTTGATACGGACATGATCATTCCCAAGCAGTTCCTCAAGACGATCAAGCGGACGGGGCTTGGGGTCAATCTGTTTGACGAGATGCGCTACAAGGACGACGGCTCGGAAGTTGAAGACTTCGTGCTCAACAAGCCGGCCTATCGCGATGCCAAGATTCTGGTGGCGGGCGACAATTTCGGCTGCGGCTCTTCGCGCGAGCATGCGCCATGGGCGCTGATGGATTTCGGCATTCGCTGCATCATCTCCACGTCGTTTGCGGACATTTTCTACAACAACTGTTTCCAGAACGGCATTCTGCCCATCGTTCTGCCCAAGGCGGAGGTGGACAAGCTGATGGACGACGCAGAGCGCGGCGCCAACGCGGTTGTGTCCATTGATCTGGAAGCCCAGGAAATCAAAGGCCCGGACGGCGGCACCATCAAGTTCGAGATCGATGCCTTCCGCAAGCACTGCATGCTCAACGGCCTTGATGCCATCGGCCTGACCATGCAGCAGGCCGACGCCATTGACGGCTTTGAAGGCAAGGACAAGGCGGCGCGCAGCTGGGTCTGACCTTCACCCCGGCATGACCAAACCACAAGGGTGGGCCACTTAACTGTGGTCCACCCTTTCTTGTTGGGCCATGTACTGGCATCATCCATTGCGGGTGCCCGGTTGTGGCGAGAGTCTATGCTGACATCTGCAGGGCCGTGGATGTACACGCAGAATGGCATTTACTGCGCGGATCGCGGCGCGCAGCGGTCATGGGGTGACCCATGGAAGACAAACAACATTTTGGCAGAGCGCCCGTAGGCCAATGATGGTGCGTTGTAAAAATTCGGGGGACAGTTTGTAGATGAAGTTCTTTGGCAATGCGGCAGTGATGCTGGTGGCTCTTGTGATTCTTGCGGGCTGCAGCGGCGGAGGCCGCGCAGGTGGTGGCAGCATGTATGACCCCACGCCCTACCGTGAGAGGTCCTTCTGGGTCATGGACATGGATGGCGGCTATACCAGCGAGGCACTTGGTGCTGACCGGTTCAAAGCCAGCGTAACGGGAAGTGACGTGACGTCTCAGTACCGCGTGATGGGGATTGTGCTCACGCGGGTTGCGGAGATGGCAAGGGAACAAGGCTTTGATTATATCGGGCTGGAAAAATCAGAGAGCATCATGAATTGCAGATCCTCGGTGACCAATCCCAACGTTCTGACCGCCAACCCAAGGCCCGGCGCCGAGATTATTGTGCGTGGCGGGACGCTTGAGTCACTTCCCGCTGACAAAATGATTTTCTCCATTGAGAAGATCGAGAAGAACCTGCGCCCGGCGATGCTGTCGGGCAGCAACGGTGGTGGAGGGGCAGGCGGCATTCCCAGCAAGAATGCGCGCCAGTGTTCAGACGCGACTGTCGGCAATTACAAGCGACCTTGGCAGATTCACGACCTGCTCGTGCGACCGACTGTTGAATCATAAACGCCCGTCGCTGGCTTGATCAAAAGGCGGCACTCGTGATGAGTGCCGCCTTTTTTGTTGCCGGACTAGTTGTCGCGCAACCGCTTCTTCTGCGCGACGGTGCGCTTGACCATCTTCTTGAACGACTTTTCGCGGGAGCGGCGTTCGGCGATGGTCTGGGTATTGTGCATGTCTTCCAGGGCCAGCTTGCGCCAGCGCTGCAGGCGTTTGGGATCGAGGGTGCCGGCATCGATGGCCGCGGTGACCGCGCAGCCGGGTTCGGTTTCATGGCGGCAGTCCTTGAAGCGGCACTGTTCTGCCAGGGCCACGATGTCTGCAAACACAGCGTCGATGCCGTCCTGCACATCGGTAAGCTGCAACTCGCGCATGCCCGGCGTATCCAGCAACCACGCGCCGGACGCCAGACGGTGGAACTGCCGGGCGGTGGTTGTGTGGCGTCCTTTGGCGTCATCCTCACGAATGCCCGCGG
>JBCBUN010000427.1:0-2319 GCA_039818145.1 Pseudomonadota bacterium | reverse complement strand
CACTAGAAGATTCCCGCACAAAACAAGCAAAAACGCTGCTTGGCTTTCACCCGTCTCCATGCCTAGATGCGGCCTATGGAGGCCGAATTTTCTCACGTCTGGCAGATGTGGGTGGTATTTGCTGCGATCATCGTGGCCATCGCCGCCTATGCGTCTGAAAACATTCCCCTTGAGCTGACATCCCTTGCGCTTGTCGCCGGGTTGCTGGCCTTTTTCCATATTTTTCCGGTTGAAGCTGTTGCGGGAAATAACCTGCTGGATGCGCGTGTCTTGTTGGCAGGGTTTGCGGACCCCGCCCTCATTGCAGTTCTGGCCTTGCTGGTGGTCGGCCAGGGACTGTTTCAAAGCGGCGCCCTTGAAGACCTGGCACAACTGAGCAATGCAAATGCCACCCGCGCGCCGTTCCTGACCCTGAGCGTCATGCTGATTGTTGTTCTGGTCGTCTCGGGTTTCATGAACAACACGCCTGTAGCGGTGATCTTCATCCCGGTTGTCAGTGCGCTTGCCGCCAAGGCGGCCATCTCGTCATCCAAGATGATGATCCCGCTCTCCTACGCCTCGATCCTGGGCGGCATGACCACCCTGATCGGCTCATCCACCAATCTGCTGGCCTCCGGTGCCGCCGAGCGTGCCGGGCTTGATCGCATCGGGTTCTTTGATTTCACCATTCCAGGCATGTTCCTGGCCGCCGTCGGTATCGTGTATGTGGCCGGCATTCTGCCCCGCCTGCTCCCCTCCCGCGCCAACCTTGCTGAAGAGATGGAGGGCTCCGGTAAACAGTTCATCGCTCAACTTCAGCTGGGATACGGCCACCCCATGGTCGGCAGCAAGGCCACCGGCGGCATGTTTCCGGCCCTGAAGAACATCACAGTCCGCATGGTTCAGCGCGGCGAGCATGCATTTCTGCCGCCCTTTGAAGATCTGGTTCTGCGCCCCGGTGATACGCTGATCATCGCCGCCACCCGCGCGACCCTGACCGAGTCCCTCAAGCAGGACCCTGAGATTTTTCAGGGCATGATCCATCAGGATGGAGGCCCCAGCGACCCTGATGATGGCGACGAGCAGCGCCCGGTGCGTGACCTCATGCTGGCAGAAAGCATCGTCGCACCCGGTTCGCGGCTTATCGGCCGCAACGTGGAACAGGCCGGTTTCCGTATGGAAACAGACTGCATTGTACTAGGGGTTCAACGCCGCAGCCGCATGATCCGTGCCCGGATGAGCGACATACGCCTTGAGGCGGGTGACGTGCTGTTGATCGTGGGCACCCGCGAAAGCGTGCGGGGCCTGCGTACCAGCCGCGACGTGCTGCTGCTTGAATGGTCCGCGACCGAGATTCCAGACCTCAGCAATGCCCGCAAGGCGCAGATCATTCTTGGGGGCACAGTCGCGGCAGCGGCCTTTGGCATTGTCCCTATTTCAGTGGCCGCGGTCGTCGGCGCCTTCGCCATGATCGCTTCGGGATGCCTCAACATCCGTCAGGGGTCGCGCGCCATCGACCGACAGATTTTCCTGCTTGTCGGTGCGGCCCTTGCCCTCGGCACATCCTTGGAAATGACCGGCGGCGCCACCTACATCGCCCAGCAGGTCATCACCGTGTTTGCGTCCCTCGGACCTGCGGTAGTGCTGTCCGTGTTCTTCCTGCTTGTGGCCATCCTCACAAATGTCCTGAGCAACAATGCGACCGCGGTGCTGTTTGTGCCCATCGCCATTAGCACCGCCAATGGCCTGGGTGTCGATCCCATGGTGTTCGTCTATGCAGTGATCTTTGCCGCCAACTGCTCATTCGCCACCCCCATGGGATACCAGACTAACCTGCTGGTTCTGGGTCCCGGCCACTATAGATTTTCGGACTTCATGAAGGCCGGTGCGCCACTGGTGGTTCTTCTGTGGCTTGCTTTTTCGCTGTTCGCACCGTGGTATTATGGTCTGTAAAGTGACCATGCCCTCATGACTCGGAGCCGTACGTGACACACCCGGGCAAGACCGCCCCGCGTTTTTACCTGACCGCCGAAGCGCCCTGCCCATACCTGGAGGGAAAGCTTGAGCGGAAGGTGTTTACCCATCTGCTTGATGTGGATGCCAACACCATTAATTCCATGCTCACGGGCGCAGGTTTCCGGCGCAGCCAGACCATTGCTTACAAGCCTGCCTGTGACGGGTGTTCCGCCTGCGTCTCTGTTCGCATCCCTGTAGACATTTTCAAACCTTCCACGTCTCAACGCCGCATCTTGAAAAAGAACACGGACCTTGAGCGCGTGCCCCGCGAGCCGATCGCGACCGAGCCGCAATTTGAATTGCTCCACACCTACCTTCAGGATC
>JBCBUN010000426.1:0-2329 GCA_039818145.1 Pseudomonadota bacterium | reverse complement strand
GAAACCGACTGGACACTCACCCAGTCAGCGTCTGGCAATCGCTTCGACACCGGCACCGAGCTGCTGACAATCAAGAACCTGAGCGGCCCCGGGCTGGTTTCCGTAAAACGCAGCAGTGGCATGGAAACCATCACACGCTGGGAAGCGGGAAGCTTTGACAGGACCATTACCCTCAATGGCCACCGGGTCGTGGATGGGCGATCACTCTCGGACGTGGTCCGGCGCACGGGCTTCAAGACAAACCGGGCAGGTGATTTTGTTTATCTGAAGACACCCAAAGGTCCCAAGGCGCGCGTTCAGCTCTATCTCAATGACACACAGATTCACGACTGGCCGCGGCTGAGTGTCGTGCACCTGCTGTCGTTCAAGGGATCACGGATAACCGTGTCGATTTTCGATCGCGATCGTCAAAGCACAGAGTTCTGGACTCTGAACACAAGCCTGGATGGTCCGGTGGTCGAAAAAGTGGTCCGCATTGGACAGGTGGAGGGATGCGCCGTCCTCAAGCCAAAGGTCACCGATGATGGGATGCTGCTGCAACTGCATTGCGATGCTGACAATGGCAGCGACCTCTACAGACTGAATGTCGCCGACGGACGGCCGACGCCTCTCTACACCGGGGGCGCAGATGCGCTGCTCGCCAACGGTGTGCTGCCCAGGAGTATTCTCAAGCAATGGCGCGCAGAGACAGCAGATGCAGTGCCTGTGTTGCTGGTAGACGGGAACGACAATGCGCGCAGCCTGTTTCATGCAACGACCGGCAGCCTTCTCAAAGGGTTTGGAGAACCCATGGCACTTGCCAGTGATGCTGCGGGCAAACAGAGCTGGAGCCAGAGCTACAGGACACGGTCGCTGGCGACACTTTACGCCCGCACAGGTCATTCAGCCTTCTCCGCTCTTACCCGCATGGCGATGGCGCGCACTTTGCGCCAGCGCAATGGTGATCTTGGCATCAAAGGTGACGCCAATCCCCAATGCGCTTGGGCATCGCGCATCTATTCCAAGGACAAGACAACGCCGGTCTCTCTTCTCATCAACCAGGCGATGATAGCAGGTGCTCTCCTGTCCAGTTGCGACGCTTTGGGAGATGCGTGTTCGGCAGATCTGCGCAGGCAGGTGAAAGACAACGCAGAATGTCTGATCAGCGCGTATGAGCGGGACTTCGACCAGAGCGCGCAGCTCTACCGGATACAGCGCGGCGTGCTGTTCAGGTATGACGGCCTGTGGGCACCGTGGAACTGGCAGATGAGTTGGGCCGCCGTGCTGGCAGCATCGGATGACGCGGTGCCGGGGAGTGGCGCGCGCGCCATGCAACTGGTCAATGCTTTCACGGACACCTGGACGCGCACTGACAACGGTGCGTTATGGCGTTACTGGCCTGACCAGTACTATGCAGGCTGGAGCAAGGATCTTGGCATCTCGGTTCATCGGCCCGCGCAGAGAGTTTCAAAGTCACCGCGATATGAAGACCTCAATCATGCCGGCATCAGCCTGCTGGGCCTTCAAGGTGCTGGCGCAGTGTCAGACCTGCTCGACGACGATCAGAAGGCTGGCGTCCGCACACGCCTGACGACACTGCTTGAAAGCGGTACCGTCCTGCCGCGGGACATGGATGGTGCGGGGCCGACCAGTCCGCGCTGGATGCCGGGCGCTGGATGGGATGCCTTTGCCGATGACGCCATGCGACACCGATACGCCCGCCTTATGCCGGGCGCGCATTCCAGTGATCAGCATCTGACCTATGCACGCCTGTATAATCCCGACCGGACCTTCAAACTGACCCTGACCCTCGCGCACTGCACGCGTGAGGGATGTGACTCTCAGAAAGAGTGGAGCTATGGCAGTGCTGATGCCTTCCTCAGTGACAATCCACTGTTCACCTTCTCCCCGTCCAACCCGATGTAGCAGCGCCCGCGCCGGCTGATCTGCCTGCTATCCGGCCAGTGCGTAGGGAACCGGGTGGGTTGGCAGGTTGAGGATTTTTGCGGCCTGCTCCGGCGTCGCGATCGGACGATCGTAGCTTTTGGCCACCGCAACAACTTCCTCAACCAGCTCCACATTGGTGGGGCAGCGGTCGCCATCATAGGGCTCCAGACCAACCTGCACATGACCGCCGCGCTTGATGGCTTCTTCAGCCAGGCCACAGCCGACGCAATCATCACCGAAGCTGGAGACCAGCCACGGCAAAGTGCACTTACCCATCATCCCCAGATAGGCGTCCAGGCTGGCCGCCGACGGCGGCAAGCCGAAGGGCAGGTCCATGGCACCAAAGTAGAATTTCAGCATGCCGCCCGGAGGCATCTTTCCGGCCCGGTCATAAGCCAGGATG
>JBCBUN010000425.1:0-2342 GCA_039818145.1 Pseudomonadota bacterium | reverse complement strand
ACACAGTTCTTGAGAGTGAGTCGGAAGCAAATTGCTTTTGGCGGCGCTCAATGGACGAGCCGCGGTCGCAAGACCCGGAGAAGAAGTATCCGGTGTCTCAAGAGCACCAATGCACAACATCAGGCGCGCGAACGCGTGCTGCCAACAGGTCAGTGAAGAGGCAATTAAGATGAGCAAGGCAGAATTTATCGAGAATGTTGCAGCTGCAGGCGACATGTCCAAGGCAGAAGCCAAGCGCGCAGTTGAGCTCGTGTTCGGCGAAATCGAAAAAGGCCTGAAGGGCGCGAAGAAGGAAGGCAAGTACACCATCGGCACTTTCGGTACCTTCACCATATCCAAGCGTGCAGCGCGCATGGGGCGTAACCCGCAAACGGGTGAGGCGATCAAGATCAAGGCCTCAAAAGTGCTGCGGTTCAAGCCAGCCGCTCAGCTCAAAGACGCAGCCGGCTGCTAAGCTGGTCACCAAACTGCATGGCTACATAAGCTGTTCAGGCTTGGCATGAAATTGATCAACCCGCCGACGTATTGCGTCGGCGGGTTTTTCGTTTGAGAGTTGGCATCATGGCTCCACCTGTTAGCACGTCGCCTCTGGAAGCGGTCAGCACGGCATCACTGATGGCGTCCGATCAGGCTCGCGCTGAAAGGACCGTTGAGGAACTCGAAGCGGCTTCAAAATCCAAAGGGCGTAAAAGTGCGGCCTTGAGCAAGGTGCTTAAAGACGATCGGGCAATTGCGCTCCTCCGCGCCCTGGCTGGTAACTCTCCCTTCCTTGCACGCTTGCTTGTGCGAGAAGCAGAGATCTTGCCAGCCCTCCTCTCCGACCACGCGTCACAGAGTCTGGAAACACTGCTGCAGGCGTGCCGAACAGATATGCAGGCGGCGCAGGACCAGGCCACCCTCATGGAGGCGGCGCGGACTGCCAAACGGCGTGTTGCATTGCTGACTGCAGCAGCGGACGTCTCTACGGCCTGGCCGCTTGAAAGCGTCACGCATGCTCTCACAGTACTGGCAGATACTGTGATTGAGTCGACGTGCCAGTGGTTATTGCGTCGATCTGCAATGGCGGGGGACATCAAACTTGCAAATGAGCAAGTGCCGACGACCGGCTCTGGCCTCATAGTCATCGCCATGGGAAAGCACGGCGCGTTCGAGCTCAACTATTCCAGTGACATCGACATCATCGTGTTCTATGAGCCCGACGGCCTTGAGTTCGCAAAAGGCATCGATCCCGGATCATTTTTTGTTCGCCTTACCCGCGACTTGGTCAAGGTTCTCCAGGAACCAACCGGTGGTGGATATGTATTTCGGACCGATCTGCGTCTGCGACCGGATGCCGGGTCAACCAGTATCGCCATTTCTGCACAGGCCGCCGAGATCTATTACGAGACTATGGGGCAGAACTGGGAACGTGCGGCCATGATCAAGGCGCGCGAATGTGCGGGTGATCTGGCGGCAGGCCGGCGGCTGCTGGATATGCTGGAACCTTTCGTGTGGCGACGATATCTCGATTTCGCAGCTATCGACGATATTCACTCTTTGAAGCACCAGATACATGCCCATGGCGGGCACGGTGCCATTGCGATCGAAGGTCACGACGTAAAGCTCGGCCGCGGTGGCATTCGCGAGATTGAGTTTTTCGTTCAGATACAGCAACTGATTGGTGGCGGGAAGTCTCCCGCTTTGCGCGGACGCGCCACCATCAACATGCTTGAAGCGCTGGTCGAGGAGGGCTGGGTCTCAGATCAAGCGCGCGATGATCTGAGGGATGCATACAACTTTCTGCGGACGCTCGAACATCGACTGCAAATGGTGAATGACGAGCAGACCCATCGCATGCCGCGCAACAAGGAAGGTGTTGCGTGCATCGCCGCCTTCATGGGGTTTGCTGATGAAGAAGCCTTTCGGCTGAGGTTACGAACTGTGCTCGAAACAGTTCAGCAGCACTATGCAGGGCTGTTTGAACACGAGCCGTCTGGCGCCCAGGAAGATGAGGCGTTTGTCTTCAGTGGTACCGATAACGACCCCGCCACGTTGCGTGCTCTTAACGACATGGGTTTTTCAGGACCTGCGGCGGTCATAGACATCGTTCGTGGTTGGCACTTTGGCCGTATTCCCGCAACGCGGGCAGCACGATCACGCGAGCTTCTGACAAAGCTGACGCCGTCCCTGCTGCGTGCCTTGGCAGCGGTAGACAACCCGGACCAGGCGATTTCCCGATTTGACACTTTCCTGTCTGGCCAGCCGGCAGGCGTCCAGTTTTTTTCCCTGCTGTATCAGAACCCGGCTCTGATCGACCTTCTGGCAAGCATGGGAGCGGATCCCATAATTCCTGCCAGAAGGTC
>JBCBUN010000424.1:0-2342 GCA_039818145.1 Pseudomonadota bacterium | reverse complement strand
TGTTGCATTTGCTTGCCCTGCCCGCCGGGCCCGGCGGTATGGTCGAGATGCTGGGCGTAACCATAGCCACGTTTGATATTACCCAGCCTGGCTTTGCCATTGCGGTCAGCTTTCTGGCGGCGGCGACCATCGCCGGTATCTTCAATTGGCATGAGCGCGCCGGTCTGCCGGTCGCTGCCGGTTTGATTTACACGGGCTGTGCAACCGGTGCCGTGCTGGCAGGCGACCTACCGAGCTTCTTCATCTTCTTTGAAATTTCATCCGTCGCAGCCGCCTTCCTTATCTGGTCCGGCGGCACCAGCCGGTCACTGGGCGCAGGCATGCGCTTTGCCGTGGCCAACATTCTGGCGGGTGTTCTTCTGCTGGAGGCATTCCTGCTGACCTACAAGGTGACAGGGAGCATTGCCTTCTTTGTGGGAGACCTGAGCACGACAGCTGGCATCTACCTTATTCTGGCACTCGGCATCCGCTCGGCCTTCCCGGTGCTGCATGCGTGGCTGACAGATGCTTACCCGGAATCGACGCCCGGCGGCACGGTTCTGCTCAGCGTATTTGCCGTCACAACATCCGTATACGCATTGATGCGCTTCCTTCCGGGTGAACAGCTGCTGACATATATCGGGCCGGTGATGATTGCCTTCCCGGTGTTCCTCGCACTGCTCTCCAACGATCTACGCCGGGCGCTTTGCTATGGTCTGATAAGTCAAATCGGCCTTGCCGTCACCGCAGTTGGCATCGGCACGCCTGAAGCGCTTGCAGCGGCCACAACGCTGGCTGTCGCAAATATCTTTGGCTTCCTGTTGATGTTCATGGCCATTGGCGCGGTTCTCTTCCGCACCGGTACCGCATCCGCCGCCAGCCTGGGTGGCCTTGCCGCTCAGATGCCGTGGACGGCCGGGTTTGCTGTGATCGGCGGCCTGTCGGTAGCCGGCCTGCCGATCCTTGCTGGCGGCACGGCTATTCCCGCGCTGCTGACATCCATCTGGACCAGTTCCGGGCCCTATGTGGCGGCGCTGGCTTTGTTTGGTGTGGCCGGTGTGTGGGCCCATGCGGGCCTCAGGGTGCCCGCCGCAGCCTTCTTTGGTGAGCCACAGGAGACCCGCTCGGTCTCCGAGGCGCCCGTGCATATGCGCCTGGCCATGATGATTGGCGTCCTTGGCTGCCTGGCTATCGGATCCATGCCCTACTGGGACAATGTGCCCTTCGATCCCGCTGGCCTCGTCCTGCATATGCAGGGTCTGGCGTTCTCGCTGTTGGTTTTTGCCGCCGCGCGGGCGTGGGGATTGTTGCCCCGCGACGAGGCATCCGCCCTCATCGATGTGGACTGGCTCTATCGTCGTTTGGGACCGGCCATCGTGGCGACCGTCATGTCAGTCACCTCCACAGCCTATGCGGCATGGCAGAACTTCATAAGCGCGCGGTTGGTGGGTACCTTCCAGGCCATGTTCACGGCTGCAGGGCCGCAAACCAACGTGGCTGCCACCTGGGGCACTGGCCTGGGTGTGCTGTGGGTGGCCATCCTTTTGGTGGTGATGTTGCTGGTCAGCTACGTCTGACCTGCAACACCGCCAGACCGCTGAGCGGGTTACTCGGCATTCATCCCGACAAAGACACCAAGTGGACCAACGTTAACCTGGCCCGCATCGTGGCTCGTCTTGCCAAGTGTCAGCGCCTTGGAGAGCACCGCATTGGTGTCGATGCGTGTTTCCTCATCCCCAAAATTGAAGACGCACGTCATGGTCCGGGTTCCGTCGCTTCGGGTGAAGGCCAGTACATCGTTTGATGTTTCAAGCAGGGTGATGTCGCCGGTCTGCAGAACCGGGTGCGCCTTGCGCAGGGCAATCGCCCGTTTGGAAAACGCCAGTGTCGACTCCGTGTCGGCTTCCTGAGTGCTCACTGACAGGGCGGGATGTTCCGGGCCAACAGGCAGCCATGGCTCAACAGTCGAGAACCCCGCATGGCGAACATCCGGTGCCCACGGCATAGGAGAGCGACACCCGTCCCGGCCCTTGAAATGCGGGAAATACAGTGTGCCGAAGGGATCCTGAATCTGCTCGCGGGTCACATCAATGTCGTCCAGCCCCAGCTCTTCGCCCTGATACATCAAGGCCGTGCCGCGCAAACACATGAGGAGTGCCATGCCAAGTTTGGCGACCTGCGCCTTGTCACGTCCCTTGGACCAGCGTGTGACGGGCCGGGCCACGTCATGGTTGGAAAAGGTCACGCAGGGGAACAGGTCGTCCACCGGTCCGGCGATGCGATTGGAGTAGCGATCAAAGACCGAGCGCTCGAGGTTGGCTGCATCCAGCAGGGTGAATGTATACGCCGTGTGCAGACGATCA
>JBCBUN010000423.1:0-2351 GCA_039818145.1 Pseudomonadota bacterium | reverse complement strand
TGAAATGGCTTTGCAGCTTGTTGAAGTGACCGCAGATCATGGGCATGTGGACACGCTGGTTGCTCTGGGCGAGCAGCAGGGTGCCATGGACATTTATGCGGACGAGCGCAGCCAGATGGATCGGTGTCTGGTTCGCTTTGTCATCTCCACCAAGCGGGTTCAGGATCTGCTCGATGCCATTCAGGCGGCCCTTGGAGCACAAGCCCATTGGCGGGCCGTTGTGTTGCCGGTGCAAGCAAGCGTGCCGGTGCCGGCTGATGCTGCAAAAACACCCAGATCCGATGACGAGGGCAGACGGTTTTCCCTTTCCTCGATCACCGTCAGCCGCGAAGTGATCCTCAATGAGGTCAACAAGGGCGCGCGGCTTGATCTCAATTTCCTCATACTCACAGTCCTGTCGACCATCACTGCTGCCATCGGTCTGTTGACGGACAATGTGGCGGTGGTCATAGGTGCCATGGTGATTGCGCCCCTGCTGGGACCAAACCTTGCCTTTGCTTTTGCCGCTGCCATTGGCGACAGACAATTGATGGGCAGGGCGTTTGGCACAAATGCCATCGGCATCGTGATCGCCTTTGCCCTGTCCATCATGATCGGCGCCCTGTGGACGGGCAGTCTGGAGTCGCCTGAACTGCTCAGCCGTTCGGTGGTAGGCTTTGACAGTGTTGCGCTTGCCCTTGCCGCAGGGGCTGCAGCCGTTCTGTCTCTTACGACGGGTCTTTCCGCAACACTGGTTGGGGTGATGGTTGCTGTGGCGCTTCTTCCGCCTGCGGCCACGTTCGGGATCATGCTGGGCGCTGGCAACATGGATGCCGCTGCCAGTGCGGCGCTGCTGCTTGCGGTCAATGTTGCCTGCGTCAATCTGGTGGCTCAGATCGTATTTGTGGCAAAGGGCATCGGGCCTCGCACCTGGGCCGAGAAGAAAGCCTCCCGGCCTGCGCGCTATATCAACGTCACCGTCTGGCTGCTGACCGTTCTTATCCTCACGGCGGCCATATGGTATGCGCGGGAGAGTGGTGGTGTTGCACCCGGCCAGGGCTTTACGTCGCCGGGTGCATCTGTCCAATCAGCTGACTAGCTGGGCACGGGCAATGAACGACCGGTTGACCGGGCTCAGGGGCTTTTGCGTCAGCCGCTCATGGGCCAGTGCTTCAGCCGTGCTTTGTATGTTCCCGCGCAATGCGGCTTCCATCAATGTCCAGTCGATGACGTCCCGCTGAGCGTGGCTGCCGCCATAGGCGTTGACGATGTAGCGGGCAGGGTGGAGCAACTCTACGGCAGACGCATAGTTACCCTTCTTGAAGGCCACAAACCCCTCAATCAAAGGAACGCCATGGGCGATCCACCAATGGCCGACTTCGCTGACATCCGTGGCGTTGGATCTGTAGGTCGCAAGTAGCTCCTCAACATCGTTCATTCTGTCTGCGCCCAGATAGGCCATGGCCGCATGCAGATCGTTGAAGGGATAGAGCGTGGCATCGGCATGTTCTTTCCAGGCGTCAGCGACTTCTGCCCAGCGCGTGCCTGTATCAATCCGTTGAAGATCAAACCGCCAGAGCAAGGCGGCAGCATCAACAAGGTCCACGGCAATGCTGCTTGGTTCGCCCCGCACGTGGTCGTCATAGAGTTTCAGTGCTTCGGCGTTCTGTTCCAGGTCGAGATGAAACAGCGCGCGGTGCCACCAATTGTGGACCTGGAAGAAGTTTCCATCGTCCGCCCAGTGAGGCTCGCGGGCGATCATCCAGCCAATGCCGTCTTCAGCACGGCCCTGCATTTCCATGACATGGGCGACCGCGTGGTGGGCCCATGCGTCGGCTGGATCCTGCGCAATGGCTTCGCGGCCGGAGGCTTCTGCAGCTTCATAGTCACCGGCTTCCTCAAGGCCAAACGCCTGCATGCCGAGCAGGAAGGAGCGTCCGTGCATGTCTTCGGGCCACTGAGGCAAGGCTCGGGAAATGCGGTCACGCAGATCGCGGGCATTGGCCCTGAAGAAATCAATCAGATGACCGGTCTGCAATGCCACCATGTCGTGGGGCCAGGTCATTGAGTGGCGGTCCAGCTGAAGCGCTGCCTTGGTCCAGTTTCCGGCCACAACGTGGGCTGCGGCTGCGGCATGGCTGGCCTCACGCTCGTCCAGGGAGAGTGTCGACACATGTTTGAGGATAGATGCAGCTTCCAGGGTGGCTCCTGGTTCTGTTGCGGTTGCAAACATATGCGCCTTGAAAAGATGCGCCATGGCAAAGTCCGGCGCGGCCTCAATGGCAGCATCTATCTTGGCGATGGGGTCGCCGGCATAGCGGTTGAAGTCATCGAGGGCGTCGATGAACAACTGCGCGGCTTCGGCGCTGTCG
>JBCBUN010000422.1:0-2368 GCA_039818145.1 Pseudomonadota bacterium | reverse complement strand
ACTGCCAGGCACTCACGTATCAGACCCCCGGTTCCCCGCCGGTTTTCCTCGCTATCCGCATTTTATGTGCTCTTTAACGTAGAGCACGTGGACGCGCGGTGGGTCTTGTATGTGGCTGCCTGCCCCCAATTTTGCGCCAATTCAGCTAAAAACGGGTCTGATACGGCATTAATCTCCGCATCCAGGGCATGACGCAGAACTTCTCCCACATGGAGCTGTGTTGTGCGTCCCACCCGCCAATAATCGGCTGATTTGACTAAGAAACTGTGACTCTTCGAGGGTCTGCGTGTCAAACGGGAACGGTTATATGTTTAACAAGGGTTAACGGATTGAGGTGGCGTGTGCCCGAATAACCTCAGATGTGGCATTTGAGCGGGGGCTGTCTCAGTTCGGGGCCACAATTCGATGCCTCTCGGCCCCGTCAAAAGCGGAATGAAACAGCATGGTTTGGTGTTCCACCGGCATCCGCTTGCACCATGTCCGGCCATGAGATAGGTGAAGCGCAGCATTCTTAACCGCAGGCTGCATGCACCTGGTGCCACGGCCTCAATTTCCTGGATGAACCCACTATGTCCGGTGGCTTTTTCAACTGGTTCATGGGGCGTCCACCCAAAAAACGTGGTGGGGGCACGGCTGACCGTCAGTCCGCGCCTGCCCGAAATACACATCAACAGCGGAGTACCCCAATGTCTCGCAAGAAAATTGCTCTCATCGGTGGCGGCCAGATTGGCGGCACGCTCGCCCTGCTCGCAGGCCTCAAAGAACTTGGCGACATCGTCATTTTCGACATCGTGGACGGCGTGCCCCAGGGCAAGGCGCTGGACATTGCCGAAGCATCCCCGGTTGAAGGGTTCGACGCTGCCATGTCCGGGTCAAGCGACTACAAGGACATTGCCGGTTCTGATGTTGTGATCGTGACAGCCGGCGTGCCTCGCAAGCCGGGCATGAGCCGCGATGATCTGGTTGAAACCAACCTCAAGGTCATGAAGGCCGTGGGGGAAGGCATCAAGGAAAACTGCCCGGATGCATTCGTGATCTGCATCACCAACCCGCTCGACGCCATGGTCTGGGCTCTGCAGAAGTTCTCAGGTCTGCCGGCCAACAAGGTTGTGGGCATGGCTGGCGTGCTGGACTCAGCGCGTTTCCGTTACTTCCTGGCTGAAGAATTCAACGTCTCCGTTGAAGACATCACAGCCTTCGTTCTGGGTGGTCACGGTGACACGATGGTACCGTCGGTTCGTTACTCCACTGTGGGCGGCATTCCGCTTCCCGACCTTGTGAAGATGGGCTGGACCTCTCAGGAGAAGCTCGACCAGATCGTTCAGCGCACCCGCGATGGCGGTGCTGAAATCGTCGGCCTGCTGAAGACGGGCTCTGCGTTCTATGCACCTGCATCTTCCGCCATCTCCATGGCCGAGAGCTACCTCAAGGACAAGAAGCGCCTTCTGCCATGTGCTGCTCAGCTGAATGGCGAGTATGGCGTCAATGACCGTTACGTTGGTGTACCAACAATCATTGGTGCCGGTGGTATCGAGAAGGTGGTCGAGATCGAACTCGACGCGGCTGAAAAGGAGATGTTCAAGGTCTCTGTCGATGCCGTGGAAGGCCTTGTTGAGAGCTGCAAGAAGATCAATCCGGACCTCGCATAGGTCTGATTGCTTCCAGATACATTGAAAGGCGCGGGTCCTTCTGGATCCGCGCCTTTTTTGTGTCTGGTCGCGAGGCTCCGGCCTAGAGCGTGCGGGCTGAAAATGTGTCGCACTGGACCGGGTCGCCGGTCTGATAGCCTTTCATGAACCAGCGCTGCCGCTGGGCCGAGGTGCCGTGGGTAAAGCTGTCAGGCACGACCCGGCCACCGGCCTGGCGCTGTAGCGTGTCATCGCCGATTGCCGAGGCGGCATTCATCGCTTCCTGAATGTCTCCGGGTTCCAGTATCTGGTTCATGCTGTCCGCGCGATTGGCCCAGACACCTGCGAAACAGTCCGCCTGCAGTTCCTGCATGACAGATAGCCGGTTGCCCGCGGTCTTGCCGACCTCGCCCTGCGCCTGGCGGACCTGCGCCGAGATGCCCAGAACGGTCTGGATATGGTGGCCGACCTCATGGGCAATGACATAGGCCGGCGCAAAGTCGCCCTCGACGCCGAAGCGGATGACCAGTTCCTTGAAGAAGTCGAGATCCAGATAAATCTTTTCGCCAGCCGGGCAATAGAACGGCCCGACAGCAGAACTGGCAAAACCGCATCCGGAATTTACGCCATCAGAGAACAGCACCATCTTCGGCTCGCGATAGGCCTTGCCGAAGGTCGCCGGCAGCAGCTTGTTCCAGACGTCTTCGGTGTCTGCGAGGACACCAGCTGAAAACTCTGCC
>JBCBUN010000421.1:0-2368 GCA_039818145.1 Pseudomonadota bacterium | reverse complement strand
GCGTCGAAGGTATTTCTGACCTGCGCGATGAAAGTGACCGCCATTGAGGGCAATCATGTTGCAGCCAAAAGACGTCTGAAGCTGTGAGAATCGATAGAGCTGGTTCAGGACAACGTCCGAGACCGCATCACGCTTCAATTCAACGACAACGCGCATGCCGTCGCGGTCACTTTCATCGCGCAGGTCAGAAATACCTTCGACGCGTTTCTCGCGCACCAGTTCGGCAATCTTCTCGACCATCGATGACTTGTTCACCTGGTAGGGAATTTCAGTGATAACGATGGCTTCGCGGTCACCGCGCGTTTGTTCAACATGAACCTTGCCGCGCATGACCACAGAACCGCGCCCATCACGATAGGCCGTGTTGATGCCCGAGCGGCCCAGGATCATGCCGCCAGTCGGAAAGTCCGGACCCGGTACAATCTGCATAAGGTCATTGATGCTGATTGTGGGTGTGTCGAGGGTTGCGATGCAGGCATCAACAACTTCGCCCAGATTGTGTGGCGGAATGTTGGTCGCCATACCCACAGCAATACCGCCGGCGCCATTGACCAGCAGATTTGGAAAGCGCGCAGGCAGGACAACAGGCTCGCGCTCGCTGTCATCGTAGTTGTTCTGGAAATCGACAGTGTCCTTGTCGATGTCTTCCAACAGCGCGTGCGCTGGTTTGCCCATGCGCACTTCGGTGTAACGCATTGCAGCGGGCGGATCGCCGTCGACTGAGCCGAAGTTGCCCTGCCCGTCCAGCAGCGGCAGGCGCAGGGAAAAGTCCTGTGCCATACGCACCAGCGCGTCGTAGATCGACTGGTCACCATGGGGGTGATACTTACCGATCACATCACCGACGACACGGGCTGATTTGCGGTACGGCTTGTTCCAGTCGTACCCATTCTCATTCATCGAAAACAGGATGCGACGATGCACAGGCTTGAGCCCGTCACGGGCATCGGGCAGCGCGCGCGACACGATCACGCTCATGGCGTAGTCGAGATAGGAACTACGCATCTCATCTTCGATTGAGATGCGGCCTACGCCTTCACCGGGTCCGTCGGAAGGTCCATCAGAGCCACCGGCAGGTGGCTCTCCTCCGGCGCCGTCACCGGAGCCTTCAGATGTTACGGGATCTTCTGCGGGGTCGTTGTCGTCGATATCTGACACTGAGCGGCTTGCTTCTGTTGTTTCATCGTTTGGCCAAAAAGCCCGCCCTGCGCAGGCTCAAAAGCAGCGCATCTGGACTTTCAACACTGTGCGGAATCGCGTCGAAAACGCACCCCGGAAACTACCACCCGGCGCTGCCATCAGCAAACCGATGTCCCCCTCATATGAGCGCCAAGCTGGGCCCAATAAGCCTTTGATTTTATTGCCATAAATGATGGCGAATTTGCGGAGTTTTACTCGCTGCTTTTATGCCCGGCGAAGCCGTTTCAAAATCTGCACCACAGGCCAAGACTCAGCCGATTTTGACCAGCATGGCGGTTGCATCGTCGGACTGTTTGAAGCGTGGAAACTGGTGCGCTTCGGGGTCGAGTTCACGCTCAATATGCCTCAGCTCATCCTTCAGGGCCGTCAGGCCCTTCTCAAGGGCAGCGTCGAGCAACTCTTCTTCCGTGTAGCGACCATAGTCACCTGCCAGTGCCTCAAACCCGTCGGTCATCAGCAGTGCGACGGCGGGTGCTTCAAACTCATAGGTCGCCGTCCGCGCGTGCTCCGCAGCCCCTGCATCCAGCGCAAACACCCAGTACCCGCCTGACACATTGTGGCGGTTGCGAACCTTGCGCAGGCGTTCGATGAAGGAACTGCGGTGCTGGTTTGGTTCGCCCGTCTCGCCCTGCTCCTTGCGCTGTTCGGAAAAGCGCGTGGCGAGGTGGTTCTCGTAGGCTTCGCTTTCTTCACTGCTGCCAAATGTCTGGAAACTTCCGGTGCCATCGCGCAGGAGGATCTTGCAGTCACCGAAATTGAGGCATTCCAGAACGCTGCCGACCTGCCGGACGAGAATAAGCGACGCCGTAGGCCGTTCGTACCGTTCCTGCGGTTGCCGGTGACCTTCGGTTTCAAAGCGCCGTGTCACGTCGTCAATGACCTCGTCCACAAGGGCCGCCAGGGGGCCACGATGGCTCGGTGCGCGCGCCTGCAAAGCATCAGTGCCTGCCTGCGATAACCAGGCCGCATCACTGGCAGTGCCGGTCAGTTGCTCCTCCACCAGCCCCGTTGCGCCGTCAAACACCCATGCGTAATCCCCGGAATGGCCAAGGTTGTCGTCATTGGCACCGCCGATTTTGCCGGGGTCATGAATGGTGTCGAGCACTTCGATGGTCATGAAAACCGCCTTATGGAATTGTATCAGGACTGCTGACTTTGGATTCTTCCC
>JBCBUN010000420.1:0-2378 GCA_039818145.1 Pseudomonadota bacterium | reverse complement strand
CGCGGCAATACGGTTGCCAGCAGACCGGCAAGTATCAGCAGAAAGCCCGGAGACAGGCCATCAAGCGCTCCGCCGAAAATATCCGGGGCCATGCTCATTGGGTGTCATCCTTCCCGCTGTAATAGCCAATCCGGCGGCGCAGCAAAAAGCGCAGCGGCCACGTGGCGACGACGGCAACGAGTGCCGCGGCGAATGATGCGACGGCGGCCCCAAACGGGATGTCAGAAATGAACGGAACGCCCGTGGACGGCAACGCTAGCCCCGCGGCTGCCAGCAGCACGCAGAGGATCACAATGAAGATCAGCATGTTGCGGTCCGACTGTTTTATCAGCGCCCAGCCCCAGAAGCCTTCTGGTTTGTCAGACATCAATCAGCCTCCCTAATGCGCGCCGACGAGGGGCGCAATCAGCTCTTTGAGCGGCCCGACGAGGAACAGGGTGAGGAAACACAAGGCAGCCGTTATCACCGGTGCAATGACGGTGAGGCGGGGCGCGCGTATGCGCTCTTCCACGGGCACCGCTTCGTTGAACTGGGACGCTGGTTCCGCCCGGTCGCCGAGATTGCCGAAGAAACCACGGGCAACGACCGGCAGCAGATAGCCAATGGACAGAAGCGACGCGAGGATCAGTGGATAGATGATGTATTTTTCACCTGAATCCGTCGCGGCCATTACCAGGTACAGCTTCACCCAGTCACCCCCCAGGGGCGGGATACCGATGATCGCGAGAGCGCCCACAGTAAATGCGCCATACACCCAGGGCATTTTGCGCCCCAGACCATCCATTTGGCTCAACTCGGTCTTATGAGTTGCAACATAGATCGCACCGGCACACATGAAGAGCGTGATCTTGGCGGTTGCGTGCATCATGATTTGCAGGGCACCAGCGGTGACGCCGTAGCCCGACGCGAGCATGGCCCCAAGTGTCACATAGGACAGCTGGCTAACGGTGGAGTAGGCCAGCCTCGCTTTCAGATTGTCCTTTGTCATCGCAATGATGCCGGCGAAGACGATGGAGAATGCAGCAACCCACATCAGCCAGACGCTTGCATCCGTTGACGACAGGAAGTCCGTGCCAAACACATAAACCGTCACTTTGAGGACCGTGAACACACCGGCTTTCACAACGGCCACGGCATGCAGCAAGGCGGATACCGGCGTGGGGGCCACCATGGCGTGGGGCAACCATGGGTGAATGGGGACGAGCGCCGCCTTGCCGATACCGAACATGTAAAGGCCTAAAAGGATCGGCAGCAGGGCTTCATCGATCTTGCCTTCCAGAATGCCGCCCACCTGGAAGTCGCCGGTGCCGGCAACGGCATAGGTCCAGATGATGGCGGGCAGCAGCAGACCGATGGATGTGGCCAGCAGGATGCCCAAGTAGATGCGCGCGCCGCGACGAGCTTCCGGCGTCTCCTTGTGTGCCACCAGAGGATAGGTGGAGAGCGTCAGCACTTCATAGAAAATGAAGAGCGTCAGCAGATTGTCCGCCAGGGCAATGCCCATGGCTGCCCCCAGCGCGATGGCAAAGCAGGCATAGAAGCGCGTCTGATGCTTCTCATTGTTGCCGCGCATATAGCCGATGGCAAAGAGCGACGTGACGATCCACAGACCGCTGGCCACCAGCGAGAAGATGACGCCCAGCGGCTCCAGCTTGAAGGCGATCGGAACACCGGGCACCACGTCAAACAGAACAAGGCGAGGTGCTTCACCGGCCAGATATCCGCCCAGCAGATGCAGAACGGTGATGAAGAGAGCCGCAGCGGTGACAAGCGTGACCGCTTCACGCAAATTGGGCCAACGTCCGGCAAGCACCAAAAGCACAGCGCCGGCCATGGGCAGCAGAACCGCGATCAGCATCGCGGTGCCAAAATCAATCCCCAGTGGAGTGAGCAAGGTCATGGGGCCACTCCTTCCATCACATCGTCAATCGGAACGACACTGGCGCCAGCCTCCACCCCGCCATTGAGAAGCGTCTCCGCAACCGCCTGGCCGATGCTGGCCGTCAGTTCCGCGTTGATGCCGAAATAGACGCACACAAGCGCGAGGGTCCACATGGGCAGCAGCATGGACAGCGGTGCTTCCCGCACTGGTTTTGATCCCTCAGGGGCCGGTGTGAGATAGGCCATCTCGACCATGCGCCATACATAGATGACCGCAATCAGCGAACTCGCAACAATCATGAAAGCGATGATCCAGTCGCCGGTCTCAAGGGCACCCAGGATCAGATACCACTTGGAAATAAATCCGACCGTAAGGGGCACGCCAATCAGCGACAGGCCACCAACAACCATGGCCGCCATGGTCCACGGCATTTGTCGGCCAAGGCCCGCAAAGCTTGTGACAGCCGTAGAGCCCACGCGATAGACCACGGCGCCGG
>JBCBUN010000419.1:0-2378 GCA_039818145.1 Pseudomonadota bacterium | reverse complement strand
CACGCGCTCGTCCGTGACGAGAAGGGCGCCAAGATGTCCAAGTCCAAGGGCAATGTGATTGACCCGCTGGAACTGATCGACGAGTACGGTGCAGATGCACTGCGTTTCACCCTAACGGCGATGGCCGCCCAGGGTCGCGACATCAAGCTCTCAACCTCACGCGTTGAGGGATACCGTAATTTCGGCACCAAGCTGTGGAACGCTGCACGCTTCTGCCAGATGAACGAATGCTCGCGTGTAGATGGCTTTGACGTGTCAGCCGTGACCAGCACGCCCAACAAGTGGATTGCCGGTGAAACACGCCGGACCGCAGCCAAGGTCACCGAGGCACTGGAAGGCTACCGCTTCAATGAAGCGGCGAGTGCGCTTTATCACTTCGTCTGGGATGTTTACTGCGACTGGTATGTGGAGCTCATCAAGCCCGTGCTTTATGGCACGGACGAAGCCACCAAGGCTGAAACCCGCGCAACCGCGGCATGGGCTCTGGATCAGATTTTGCTGATGCTGCACCCCATGATGCCGTTCCTGACAGAAGAATTGTGGAAGGACGGCGTTGAAGGACCCGCACGGACCAGCATGCTGGTCTCGGCTGAATGGCCCACCTACAGCGCTGAGCTGGGTGATGCGGAGGCGGATGCCGAGATCGACTGGATTATCCGGCTTGTATCTGAAGTGCGGTCCGTCCGTGCACAGATGAATGTTCCTGCAGGCGCAAAAGTCCCGCTTGTACTGCGGGACGCTGCCGCTGAAACAGTAGAGCGTATCGCGCGCAACAAGGACATGATCGAGCGGCTGGCTCGGCTGGACAGCATCAAGGCCAGCGATGAAACACCTGCTGGCGCCATCCAGTCTGTGGTGGATGAAGCAACGCTCTTCCTGCCCCTTGCTGACGTGATTGATATCGACGCAGAGCGGGCACGCCTTGCGAAGGAAATCGGAAAGATTGATGGCGAGATCAAGAAGATCGACGGCAAGCTGGGGAACGAGAAGTTTCTCTCCAAGGCACCGGAAGCTGTCATCGAAGAGCAGCGCGAGCGGCGCTCTGACGCCGAACAAACCCGAGCCAAACTGGCAGATGCTCTTGGTCGCCTGGAAGGGGCTGCGTAAAATGATTACCCGACTTGGCGCCGTTGCGCTGGCGTTCCTCTTTTTCGTTCTGCCGGCCTACGCCGCCGAAGAAGAAGTTCTCGAAACCATATTTGTGCGTGACACCATTGAGCGCACACTGTTTTCACCTGAGCTGCTGAACCGCGCCAATGTGGAAGAAGTCGTGGCTATCGTCCGCGGTCTCAAAGGCACGCTGGGCGGGTTCCGGGGTGTCCAGAAAGACGGCCAGAACACCTACACGGTGTTTCTGGAACGCGGGCGCGTACCCGCTGAGATCCAGCTTGATGATCAGGGCCTTGTGACATTTCTGTTCTTCCGGCAACCAACCGCATCCGGTCTCACGCCGCAGGAAGCCCTGGGTGGGTTTGTCCGGCTCGAGCGGTCGGGCGGCGGACAGATTTCATTGCTGGTGACCCGCGATGGTGTTGACCAGGTAGCGCTGGCACCGGACATGGCTCTGGATGCCGGGTCGACTTTCAAGATGGCCGTCCTCAAATCTCTGGTGGAAGCCGTTGAGAGTGGCAAGCTGACCATGGCTGACGTGGTGACGGTTGATCCCGCCTGGCATTCGCTGCCAAGCGGCATCCTTCAGGACTGGCCCGAAGGCACACCGGTGACACTGTCCACGCTGGCCACCTTGATGATCTCAATCTCGGACAACACCGCAACGGATGCGTTGATTTCGATCCTGGGGCGCGAGGCTGTCGAGGCGCACCTTCCACAAAAACCGCTGATCACCACAGCTGAGTTTTTCAAACTCAAAGCCGATGTGAATAACACCCGGGCCCGCTTCCGGGCGGCAGAGAACGAAAGCCGTGCTGATGTTCTGGTTGATCTGGCTGATGCTCCACTGCCGAAGGTGACGGAGCTTGATGACAGCCCGTCGCCTGAGATCGGCTGGCCGATTTCGGCTCGCCAGCTTTGCAGTCTCATTGAGGACGTCGCCAACCAGCCGGCCATGCAGGTCAATCCCGGCGTAGCGAACCCCGAAATGTGGGAAAAAGTGGCCTATAAGGGCGGCTCCAACTTCGGGGCGTTCAACATGACCACCCGCCTTGTAGATGAAACCGGCACAAGCTGGTGCATCACGGCAACCTGGAACACCGAGCACAGCGCTCTTGATCAGGCGGCCTTCACAACGGCGTATCTCGCGATGATTGGAAGTCTGACCCAGTCAGACACCCCCTGACGCATGGGGTTAACCACTGCAAGGCTGATGCCCAGTCTTACTGTGGAACCGCAAAGACCGAACGCCTAAACTCTCGCCACTA
>JBCBUN010000418.1:0-2382 GCA_039818145.1 Pseudomonadota bacterium | reverse complement strand
GGGCTGTCTTCCATTGCCTACCAGTCCTTGTCGTCGATGGGACCGGCAGCATCTGCAAATCCATAGAACACCAGCACCATGACAGCGGCCACGGTCAGACCAACACCCGCTTCAATCAGCAGAATGCCCAGATGTTGACCAGCAATTGCATAACCAACGGGGTCCGCGGCCACATAGTCATAGTCGAGGAAATTGCCGCCGCGCAGCATGGTGTAGACGCCGACACCTGCGTAAATCAGCACGCCAAAGCAGGCTGCCGTTCGCACGACCCACAAGGGCATCACGTCCTGAGTGGTGCGCAGGCCGAAGATCAGTGCATACAAAATGAAGCCGACCGCGACGATCACGCCGGCCTGAAAACCGCCCCCGGCGCCAAAGTCACCATGGAACTGGACATACAGACCAAACAGAATGATCGGCGCAATGAGGATTTTGGTGATGACCCGAAGGACGATGTGATGGTTCATTCATCTTCCTCCCGACGGTTTGCCGCCTGGGCTCGCGCGGCAACGGCCCGCTTCATGGGCTTGTGTCCAAGCAAGGCCAGTACGCCAACACCAGCCATGAACACCACAACCACTTCGCCCAGCGTGTCAAAGCCGCGATAGCTTGCCAGCACGGCGGTCACGATGTTTGGCACGTCAATTTCTTCCGGCGTCTGGGTAATATAGTAGGGGCCCACATGGGTGTGAGACGGTGCCTCCGGGTCACCGAAGGCCGGCATGTCGAAGGTGGAATAAATCAGCGCCATGCCGGTGGCGACCACCACCAGCAGGGGAACGACCTGCGTCGACTTTGACGGCTTTTGAATCTGCGAGGTCAGCGCCAGAGTGCCCAGCATCAAAACCGTTGAAATTCCTGCGCCGACCGCGGCTTCCGTGAAGGCTACATCAGGCGCGTCAAGGGTAATGAACAGGCCGGCCGTCAGCAGGCTGAACACACCGGAGAGCATCGTGACCACAAACAGATGGTCGAGACGGACAATCTGAATGGCGACAGCCACCAGCAGGGTGAAAAGCACCAGATCAATGATGAGCGCACTCATGAAGAACCCCCATCCTTGTTGCCAGCGTCACCCTGTTTGAGGTCCTTGCCCAGAAGCGGTCGCAGACCTGCGGTCCAGGCTGCGTTGGCGACGGCGTGGGTGGATGTCGGGCTGGTAAAGAACATGAAGAAACCGATGGCGATAATCTTCACGGTGATGAGGCTGAACCCGGTCTGCAGGATCATCGCCAGCAGGATCAGTTCCGCGCCGAGCGTGTCCGTCACACCGGCAGCGTGCATCCGCGAATAGAAGTCCGGCAGCCGCAGGACGCCAATGGAACCCACCAGAAGGAAGAAGCTCCCCCCGGCCAGCAGAACGCCTGTCGCAATATCAAGCAGCATCTCGATCATGACGAGGACGCCTCCTGTTTAACGGAGGTATCCGCCTTTGTGGCGGCGGTGTCGGCGTCGAGCGCACCCAGATCATCAATGTCGCCCAGGGCCCGGTAGCGGAAGAACTTCAGAACCGCAATCGTGCCGACGAAGTTGATCAGCGCATAAAGGAGGGCAATGTCCATGAAGTCCGGACGGTCGGTGACAAAGCCGACAAGCCCGATGAGCAGCACCGTCTTGGTACCAAAAGCGTTGAGCGCCAGTACCCGGTCATACAGGCTTGGGCCTGCGAACAGGCGCACCAGCATCAGCAGCATGGCGGCGAGGAGGGCGAGGCTGGCGGCAAAGAACATCTGTCAGCCCCTATCGGTTCTCAATCGCGGTGACGCGGCGATCCATATCGGACAGTGCTTCCACGTCGGCAAAAGAATCATCAATGGCGTGCACAATGAATTCCTCACCGTCGGCATCAATGGTCACCGTGCCCGGTGTCAGGGTGATGGAATTGGCAAAGGTGACCCGGCCGATATCGCTGACCTGGGTGGGCTTCACACGGACAATGGACGGCGCGATTTTCAGACGTGGCGCCAGGAGAATCTTCGTAACGGCGATGTTGGCTTTGACGATCTCCGCCTGTAACCAGCCCCAGTACCGCATGGTGCCGAAGCGCATCTGATTGGGCACACCCTCCGAATCAAGAACATCCATTCGCGCGATCAGGAAGGTGACAGCAATGGCAGAACCGGCTCCAAGTCCGATCCACAATGGCTTGTAGACTCCTGACAGCAGCAGCCAAAGACCAAACAACCCCAGCGCCAAGATAAGACCGCGCAACATTGTGTTTTCAGTACGCTCCCCAAAGCAGGCTCAAACGGCCCGTATTCATCTTTGATAATGTGCGCAGGTGCAGTTGACCAGCAGAACCGGTCGAAAAAGCGAAAGAATCCGCGCGAACGGAGGGCCAAACACTCGGAAAATTTCGCAGACACTTCTCCCCACTTTTCG
>JBCBUN010000417.1:0-2385 GCA_039818145.1 Pseudomonadota bacterium | reverse complement strand
TGACCTGAAAATTGCGCTCCAGAACTTCTGGTTCGATGTCGAGGAAGCTACCAAAAGCACCTCCCACCGCGTTGTGAATGACGATTGAAGGCTCGCCCAGGTCCTCACTGACCGCCTCTATCGTGCGTGCCAAGCTGGTCGCATCAGACACGTCGCACGCATAAGAGTGTGTGCCTGTGACCCGGGCTTCAATCTCATGAAGCCGGTCTTTGGATCTGGCCAGCATTGCAACGTCGTACCCACCGGCGGCAAACCTTTCCGCCAACGCAGCACCTGTTCCCGGCCCGACGCCCGTTACGAGACAGATCTTCTTTTTCTCAGCCATTGTCTGGTCCAGTTCGATTGTGTCGCATCAGTAGATACAAAAATGGCCGCTCCTGAAAGGAGCGGCCATTCTTTGTTGTTTCAAGGCTGAGCCTTAGGCGGCGTCGGCATAGCGCTTGAGATGATAATCAACATTGCCCAACTGGGTGTCGATCATCGTCAGGCGCTTGAAGTAGTGACCAACGCGCAGTTCATCCGTCATGCCCATGCCGCCGTGCAGCTGCACAGCCTGCTGGCCAACGAAGCGGCCGGCCTTGCCGATCTGCACCTTTGCCGCAGAGGCTGCTTTGGTGCGCTCAACTTCGTCTTCACCGAGCTTCAGGTTGACCATGTAGCTGATGGACACTGACTGCTCATGGTTCATGAACATGTCGACCATGCGGTGCTGCAGGACCTGGAACTTGCCGATCGGCATGCCGAACTGCTTGCGAGTCTTGCAGTACTCGACAGTGTCATCGACCAGCATTTTCATGCAGCCGCAGGCTTCAGCAGCAAGAGCAGCAATGCTTTCGTCAGACACCTGCTCAACAAGCGGCAGGCCATTGTCAACTTCGCCGATAACAGCGTCGGCACCGACCTTGACGTTCTCGAAGGTGATTTCTGAGGCGCGTGAACCGTCAACCGTCGGGTAATCACGGGTGGTGACGCCGGTTGCGGACTTATCAACGATGAAGATCGTGACGCCCTTCTCATCGCGCTGGCCGCCGGATGTGCGGGCCGTGACGATGAGCTTATCTGCCCATGGTCCGCCAAGCACAACAGCCTTGTTGCCGTTGATCACGTAGCCGTCGCCATCCTTGGCAGCGGTCGTTGTCAGGTCTGCCAGATTGTAGCGGCCCTGAGGCTCGGCATAGGCGAACGCCCACAGTGTTTCGCCAGCGATGATGCCGGGAATGTGCTCTTCGATCTGAGCCGGGGTACCGCGGCGCAGGAAGCCACCGGCCTGTACGACGGTCGGAATGAAGGGCTCGACGACGAGACCCTTGCCGAACTCTTCCATCAGCACCATCACGTCGATCGGACCGCCGCCGAGGCCGCCCTGCTCTTCGGAGAATGGTGCGGCCAGAAGACCGAGCTCTGCCATCTGTTGCCAGTTCTCGCGGCTGAAGCCTTCATCGCTCGCCGTGATCTTGCGGCGGGTATCAAAGTCGTAATTGTCCTGAACAAACCGCTCCACCGTGTTGCGCAGCAGTGTCTGTTCTTCGGAGAAGGAAAAATCCATCGCTCGGGCGTCCTTCCTGTTTTCAGGTTGTTTTATGCGAGCCGCTTGGCTGCGGCCCGTCGAGTCAAAATGTGAATTCGTATGATGTCCGTCGCCGGGAGGCGGTGGGACAATAAGCCCATCGCCTCCCGGAAACAAAACTGTTCGGGGTAGTGATTAGAGCCCCAGCACCGCTTTCGCAATGATGTTGCGCTGAATCTCATTGGAACCGCCGTAAATCGACGTTTTCCGCATGTTGAAATAGTTCTGCGACGCACCCAGTGCGTAGTCCGGCCCTGGCAGCTCGTTGGAGCCCTCGCCGTTTGGCGCCGCAAACGGATAGGCGTAGTTGCCAACGGCTTCCACTGTCAGTTCCGTGATCCGCTGCTGGATTTCGGTGCCCTTGATCTTGAGGATGGAGCTTTCCGGCCCCGGGCCCTTGCCCTTGCTTTCCTGAGCCAGCGTCCGCAGCTCAGTGAACTCAAGCGACGTCAGGTCAATTTCAAGGTCTGCAATCTTGCGCTTGAAGCTGTCCGTCTTGATCAACGGCTCGCCATCCACCGTTTCGGCGCCAGCGATGGTCTTGAGACGCTCAATGGCTTTCTTGGAACGTGCCACACCAGCAATGCCGGACCGCTCGTTGCCAAGCAGGAACTTGGCGTAGGTCCAGCCCTTGTTCTCTTCACCGATCATGTTTTCAGCAGGGACACGAACGTCTTCGAGGAAGACCTCGTTGACCTCATGGCCGCCATCAATGGTGATGATCGGGCGCACGGTGATGCCCGGAGTCTTCATGTCGATGAGGATGAAGGAAATGCCTTCTTGTGGCTTCACTTCCGTGTCGGTACGCACCAGGCAGA
>JBCBUN010000416.1:0-2385 GCA_039818145.1 Pseudomonadota bacterium | reverse complement strand
AAAAATTGCTGAAGCGCGATCGCGCATTCCGTCGCTTCAGCACGATCGTGATTTTACTTTGCGGCATGCGTCTGAAGACGCACCATTGTCGGCACGATGATCCGCTATAGCCTCATATGCGCTGACGGCCATGAGTTTGAGTCCTGGTTTGCCTCAAGCGCTGCTTACGACGCCCTGGCCGAACAGGGTCATCTGTCCTGCGTGGTGTGCGGAACGCCCAAGGTCGAGAAGTCATTGATGGCGCCGGCCATTGGTCGCAAGAGCAATCAGAAGTCTGAAGCACCTGATGCCTCAACTCCGCCTCCCGAGATCAAGGGAGACGGTGGTGAGGCGCTGAAAGCTGCCCGGGAACTTGCGGCTTTCATGGACAAGGTTCGCTCTCACGTAGAGGCAAATGCCGAGTATGTCGGCGACAATTTTGCGGATGAAGCTCGCGCGATCCACAACAAGGAAGCCGAGATGCGACAGATCTACGGCGAAGCCACCCTTGAAGAAGCCCGCGACCTGATTGAAGATGGTGTTGCGGTCGCGCCAATTCCCGCCAAGCGTAGGAAGTCCAACTAGGGCCCGAGCCGCAAACTCCGGGGGCAATCATGGACGTCAAATCAATCACTCAAGCTGCAGTCGGGACGGTTTTTGCCGCGGGGCTGGTGCTCGGTTTTTCGTCGGCTGCAATCGCCGATGATGAAGATCGCAGGGTTCGCATCCTGAACAATACCAGCGTGGCCATGATGGAGTTCTATGCGTCTTCCATCGCGTCCAAGACCTGGGAAGAAGACATTCTGGGTCAGGACGTTCTCGTGCCGGGCGACTATGTTGTCATCAATATCGACGATGGCAGCAACGCATGCCGATACGATTTCAAAGCCGTGTTTCTGGATGGCGATGAAGTGACCGACAATGACGTGGATGTCTGTGAAGTCGGTGAGTACGAGTTCACCGAGGAATAGGGTGTGCCTAGGCTGACTGTTTGGTCGCGGTCTGCATGTAGTTCACCGCTGTGTCGCGGGACATGGACCATTTGTCAGCCAGCGGATTGAAGCTGACACCGGTCAACTCGCCAGGCGTAAGGCCGGACTCGACCATCATCCGATGCATTTCGTCCGTCGTGATGAACTTGCTCCACTCGTGCGTGCCGCGCGGTAGCCAGCCCAGCACATATTCCGCCCCGACAATGGCCAGCGCGAAGGCGCGCGCCGTGCGGTTGAGGGTGGCAACAATCATCAACCCGCCCGGCTTCAGACAGGCTGCACATTCCTTCATGAAGACCTGTGTGTCCGCGACGTGCTCGATCACTTCCATGTTCAGGATGACGTCGAACTGCTCCCCGGCTTGCGCAAGCGCTTCTGCCGTCGTGTGCCGGTAGTCGATCTCAAGACCCTGCTCCTGAGCGTGGACGGATGCCGTCTTGATATTCTTTTCCCCCGCGTCTGCGCCTGTGACTGAGGCGCCAAGGCGGGTCATGGGTTCTGACAGCAGGCCGCCGCCGCAGCCGATATCCAGCATCCGCAGGCCTTCAAGGGGCTTTGGCGCGTCAGCAGCGCGGCCAAAGTGGGCTGAAACATGCTCGCGGATGTAGGCCAGACGGGTCGGGTTAAATTTGTGCAAGGGCCGGAATTTGCCGTGGGGGTCCCACCATTCAGCCGCCATGGCGGAAAATTTGGCTATTTCCTGCGCGTTTACGGTCCCATTTTGGGAACTATCGGTCTTGGACGAAGCCTCTGGCATGGCTGCCATGGGGTATTCCTCAATTGTGCACGAGTTGAGCCGGGCTGGTTGCAGGCTGGGGGCGCTCACTGTATGTGTACGCCGCGTTTTGGCGGTTCACAGAGCCGGTCTCAAGGCGTGTATCTATCAGTTTCAAGAAGGATATGGCGCACCGTGCCAATTGGTCCAGCGACGGCTGGCCGGTGTGCTGACAGGTCACATGGCGCGTCTGGTGCTCAAATTCGGCGGAACGTCCGTCGCGGATATCGAACGAATCCGCGTGGTGGCTGCGCATGTGAAGCGCGAAGTGGACGCGGGCAATGAAGTTGCCGTGGTCGTGTCTGCCATGGCCGGAACGACCAACCAGTTGGTGGACTGGTGCAAGCAAGCCGCTCCGCTTCACGATGCACGTGAATATGATTCCGTGGTGTCTGCCGGTGAGCAGATCACATCCGGCCTGCTCGCCATCACGTTGAGTGACATGGGCGTGCCTGCACGTTCCTGGCTTGGGTGGCAGATCCCCATTCGGACAACCGGTGTGCACGGTGCCGCCCGCATTGAAGCTATTGAGACGGATGCCATGGAGCAGGCCTTTTCTGAAGGCCGCGTGGCCGTCGTGGCAGGTTTTCAGGGCATTGGTGAAAACAACCGCATCGCCACGCTTGGGCGCGGTGGGTC
>JBCBUN010000415.1:0-2390 GCA_039818145.1 Pseudomonadota bacterium | reverse complement strand
CTTGACGTGAAATGCCCGCCGAGACACATCCATGGCAAGATGAGGATTGCCACTCAAGTCCAAAGCACGCCGGATAAATCGTTGATGCTGTAGGGCGGTCAGCCGGAACGTCTCGTTTGCTAGGTCGTGGTGATCAAAGCCGAGGCCGCGAAACAGTTCCTCCGCATCAACGCCATCCTCCAGGAGAATCTGCGTCAGCAACCCTGGAAAGCTCGGGAGGTGGCGCGGCGCGGCAGATATGGTTCCCTCAGTCGTCATGCCGCAATTATAGTCCGACTTCCTGGCTTTTCTTCTTCATTGAATCTCGCGCCTGCCAGAGGTTCCGCGATCGCACCGCTTGGAAGATCTATCACCTCTTCAGGCCCTAGATCGCTTCGTCGCCTAAGGAAACGAAGAGGCGCTGGAGATGTGGTGGGCCGGGCAGGACTTGAACCTGCGACCAATCCGTTATGAGCGGACCGCTCTAACCAGCTGAGCTACCGGCCCCACCGTCATATGGCGGGGCCCGCACATATCTGCGGGATGCGCCATACCAAGGGGCCTATAGCAGATCACATGGGGGGCGCGAAACCGTCATGATGCGGGCATATTTTCATCCGCATTATTGACACGATCAGGCATGATGGTGAGTGCCAGTTCGCCGGTGCCCGGCACATGACAAGAAGCGTTCACGACTTAACAGGAGGCCGCCCATGCGCGCCCGCATTGCCCCGAAATTCATTGCCCATCCTGCCTCGCTAGCCGCAGCCTTTGCCGCAGCATTGATGCTCGCAGCCCCTGCCGCACATGCGCAGACGGTGGAACAAAAGCGCACCATCACTGTTCAGGGTGAAGGCTCCGTCTCCGCCAAGCCAGACACAGCCAGCGTCAATGCCGGTGTGCTGGCAGAAGCCAAGACGGCCCGTGAAGCACTTTCGGCGAACACGGAAAAGATGACGAAGGTGTTTGAGGCCATCCAGAAGGCAGGCATCAAGGAAGAAGACATCCGCACTTCCGGCTTTTCAATCAACGCGGTCTATTCTCATTCCCCGCGCAAGCCTGATGGCACCCGTGAAGACCCCAAGATCACCGGCTATCGCGCCTCCAACAATGTGACCGTCATCATTCGTGACCTCGACAATGTCGGCGGCGTCCTGGATGAGCTGGTGACGGCCGGCGCCAACAACGTCAACGGCGTCAACTTCTTCATCGACAATCCGCAGTCCCTCATGGATGAAGCGCGCCGCATTGCCGTCAAGGACGCTCTGCGCCGCGCAACCATTCTGGCCGGCACGGCTGGTGCCAATCTGGGTCCGGTCATGACCATCAGCGAAAATGGCGGCTACCGCCCACAGCCGATGATGGCGCGCGCCATGGCCATGGACGAGTCAGCCGGTGCCGTCCCTGTTGCCGCCGGCACACAGGAAATCCGCTCCAACGTGAACATCGTCATCGAGCTTGAATAGCCCTTTGGCAAACAACACCACGACCACAATCTGGCTGATCCGCCACGCAAAGGCGGGTCAGCCAACAGGTATTCGCGAGCCCGACTGGCCCTTGACCGATGAGGGCCAGATACAGGCTCAAAGATTGGGCACATTTCTGGAAACGCAGGCCCCGGACCATCTCTATGCCAGTCCCTTTCTAAGGGCCCGACAAACACTGGCGCCAGCTGCCAATCTGACCGGCCACACAATAAAAATTCTTGAAGATTTGAGAGAACGGCGGCTGGCTGGAACGCTCATTGAGGATTTCGTGTCAGCCATGCGCGAGAGCTTCGCCGACGACACCCAGCGTCTGGCGGGCGGCGAGACCTTGGCAGAGTGCCGTACCCGCGTCAGGCGTGCCATAGATCACATATGCTTGGCGCATTCGGGGCAATCCATCGCAGCCTGCTCCCACGGCGCAGCCATTGCCTCGCTCATCAGCGACCTGGACGATGTGGATGGTTTTGCCATGTGGCAAAGCCTGAAAAACCCGCATGTCATAAAACTCACCATCCATGATGGGGTGATTGGTTGGCACGATTTGGGAAGCGAAGAAACTTACGCCTGATCGCTGTCTTCTGCCCACCGCTCAGCCCATGAGTGCAACGGCAGGATACTGCTGAGAAGATCACCGCCCTCGGGGGTCAGGCTGTAGCCCTGGTCTCCGAGGGTCACGATGCGCGCGCCGCGCAGATCCTTGAGGCGTGCATTGAGCGTCGACGGGTTCAGGTCTGCCGCCTCCTGCAGCGCGCGAAACGTCAACGCGTCCTGCCGCAACTCCCATATCAACCGAAGTGCCCCGCGTCGGCCCAGCAGATCCAGCAGGGCCATGATCGGCCTGCCCGTGTCTGATCCGCGGACAGGGATGCCGGGCTTCGGAGATGCTGACTTGGACGGCGACACGAATTTTCCTTGCAAAAATCG
>JBCBUN010000414.1:0-2391 GCA_039818145.1 Pseudomonadota bacterium | reverse complement strand
CATGTCGCCGGTCTTACTGCGCAGGCCAATCACAACAAGGTTCGCGCCGGGCAGGTCCTTTTGATACTCGAAATAGGTCTGGACGTAGGGATGTTCGAGCGGCACCTGCTTTAGAAAGCCCGCTTCCATCTTGAAGCCCGCTACGGCGAAATAGCCTGTGACAACGGTCAAAAGTGCCATCAGCACCAGCACCATACGGCGCGACCTGAACAGGAAGTCTTCAATAGCCTGAATCATGTATCCCCCGTGGAAGTCCCCGGACCGCTCTTTGGCGGCCTGTGAGTCTTCCTTATCCCGCATCTCTAGGCCAATTTTCGTAGCGTCCCATTGGGATCACGTACACTAATCATTGGAGCGACGCCCTTAGCGCGCTAGGATGGCAGCAGGGGCGCATATCCGCAACGATAGTTGAAACAACAGCCCAAAAAGGCTGCTTTACGCGCCGGGCGGGAGGTCTATCCTGCCCACCCAATCGAAACGCTGGGGAGGCGTTACATGATCAAGTCACTCTTTGCCGCACGGCCCAAGGGTCAGGACGGCGAGACATCATCACTGGCGGGCCTGTTTTCAAAAATAGCAGACGCACGCAAGTCTGGCGCAACAACCGAGTCAGCGCTTGAAGGATTGGACCGCACCCAGGTAGCCGCCGCAGTCCTGATGGTCGAAGTCGCCCGTCTGGATACGGACTATTCAGACAATGAGACAGATCGTATCTGCTCCATCATGCGGCGTGAGTTCGGCATGTCCCTGGAGCAGGCCAATGAATTGCTGAACACCGCCGAGGAACGTCACGAAGAGGCCTATACAAACTGGCTCTTCACCAAAACCATCAAGGAAAAGGCCGGTCTCGAAGAGCGGTCCAAGGTCATGGAACATCTGTGGGACATCGCCTACGCGGACGGTGAACTGCATGAACTCGAGGCCGACCTGCTTCTGCGCATCGGTCAGGCCATGGAGTTGCCTGAACATGAGCGGATTCATGCGCTCGAACGCATGTTCGCCAAGCGAGTGCCGGAGCTGGCCGCAAACCAATCCTGATTTGAATACGTAGATCTTACCGACAATGCGGGCCGGGAGGCGTGTGCCCCTGCCATCGCCATTGAAAACAATCATGCACGCGACAAAGGACAATCAAGAGTATGGGCAAGAACAGGGAATTTGATGTTGTCGTCTACGGCGCGACCGGCTTTACGGGCCGGCTCGTCGCAGAGTACCTCAACAATCAGTATGGCGTCGGCAAGGACCTGAAATGGGCCATGGCCGGCCGCAGCGAAGAAAAGCTGGCTGCCGTGCGTGATGAAATGGGCGTGCCGGCAGACGTACCTTTTGTGGTTGCCGACGCTTCAGACCCGGCATCCCTGAAGTCCATGGCCGAGCGCACCGGTGTCGTCCTGACCACGGTTGGCCCCTACCAGCTCTATGGCAGCGACGTGGTTGCTGCCTGCGTCGCGGCAGGAACCGACTATGTGGATCTGTGCGGCGAAGTGAACTGGATGCACACCATGATCGCGGAGCATGGCGAGGCCGCGAAGAAGTCTGGCGCGCGCATCGTCCTGTCATGCGGGTTTGATTCCATCCCCTTCGATCTGGGCGTCTACTTCCTTCAGGAAAACGCCAAGAAGACACTCGGTGGCGTCGTCCCCCGCGTGAAGACACGCGTGCGCGAAATGAAGGGCACTTTCTCCGGCGGTACGGTTGCGAGTTTCCGCGCGACCATGGCCAGCGTGGGATCAGACCCATCCGTCATTGAAATCCTGACAAACCCGTTTGCACTGGCAGAGGGCTTCAAGGGGCCGGATCAGCCTGCTGGTGACAAACCGGTCCATGAAGATGATCTGGGCATGTGGGTCGCACCTTTCGTAATGGCGCCGATCAACACCCGCAACGTTCACCGCTCCAACATGCTGCTTGGCCATGCCTATGGCGAAGACTTCGTCTACGACGAAATGATGATGGCAGGGCCCGGCGAACAGGGCGAAGCCGTTGCCAAGATGATCGCTGGCGATACCTCCATGATGAGCGACGATGCGCCTAAGCCGGGTGAAGGCCCCTCCAAGAAGGAGCGCGAAGAAGGCATGTACAACGTGCTCCTTATCGGTGAAGCCAAGGACGGCAAGAAGATCAATGTCACTGTCACCGGCGACCGTGATCCGGGCTATGGCTCAACGTCAAAAATCATCGCTGAAGCGGCCGTATGTCTCGCCAAGGATGATGTTGTTGAGGCCGGTGGTCTTTACACATCCGCACCGGCCATGGGCATGAAACTGGTCGACCGTCTGGTGGCAAATGCCGGCCTGACATTCGACGTGGATGCCTAGGTAAAATTTCATCCGTGAAAAACCACGGATGACGCTGCGTCAAGGGAAAGAGGGATGCGAAGTGACTCGCATC
>JBCBUN010000413.1:0-2393 GCA_039818145.1 Pseudomonadota bacterium | reverse complement strand
GCCAGTGCTCAGCTCGAGCACCAGAATATTTGAGGTATCATCCGCGAAGGGTGCCTGCGCCATGGCGGGCTTATTAAAGGTGATCGCAGCAATGGCACCGTTGAAATCATGATGCGGCCGGATCTTGCGCCGCTGCATGTGGAGCGCATCAAGAAGCTAACCCGCGAAAAGTTCTATGACGGCATCATCTTTCATCGGGTGATTGAAGACTTCATGGCACAAACCGGTGACCCTGCGGGCACCGGTGCCGGTGGCTCCACATATCCCGACCTGCCTGCTGAGTTCACAGATACAAAGTTCCGGCGCGGCATCATCGGTGCTGCCCGTACAGCTGATCCCAATAGTGCGAACAGCCAGTTCTTCATCATGTACAATCTGAAGCGCCACATGAACAATCCGCGTAATCCGTCCGGCTTCTACACCGTTTGGGGTGAAGTCATTTCCGGCATGGGTGCGGTAGACGATCTGCCAAGGGGCGAGCCGCCTGCGAACCCAGGAAAAATCATCACTGCACGGATAAAATCTGACCTTGAGGCTGCGGCCCCTGCAGCGCCCTAGAACTGAACAACACGACTCCAAAACAGAAACGAGAGAGCGATGACAGACGCCTCGCCTGAAGACACCCTGATCCTGACACTGAAAACAGGCGACGTAAAAATCGCCCTGCGACCGGACCTTGCGCCAAACCATGTTGCCCGCATCAAGGAACTGGTGCGTGAGGGTTTTTACAACCAGATTGTCTTCCATCGCGTGATTGACAGTTTCATGGCGCAGACCGGTGATCCCACCGGAACGGGCATGGGCGGCTCCGGCAAGAATCTCCAGGCTGAATTTTCGAATGAGGCGCATGTGCGAGGCACATGCTCCATGGCGCGTGCTGCTGATCCAGACAGCGCCGACAGCCAGTTCTTCATCTGCTTCCAGGAATCATCCTGGCTTGATGGTCAGTACACAGTCTGGGGCCAGGTTGTTGACGGCAAGGATCACGTCGACGCCATTGCCAAGGGCGAGCCACCGGCAAACCCTGACAAGATCGAGAAGGCCGTCATTGCCGCAGACGCCTGATCCTGCATCCGAGGCCGCGGATATGACCGATAGCCTCGATGCATATGACTTTAGCCTACCCGAAGAGCTTATTGCGCTGCGTCCCGCCCAACCGCGAGACGCAGCGCGATTGCTTGTGGTCAACGCTGCCGAACCGGGCAGCATCGCCGATGCCGGTGTGCAGCAGCTTGCTGATTTTCTGACATCCGGCGATGTGCTGGTGGCCAATGATACAAGAGTGATCCATGCGCGGCTGCGGGGTATCCGGCGCCGAGGGGATGCCGAAGCGCATATTGAACTCCTGTTGCACAAGCCGATGGCTGAGCCCGGCCACTGGCAGGCCTTTGCCCGTCCTGCAAAACGTTTGAAACCCGGTGAAACCGTTGAGTGCGCCGAGGGCCTCAAGGCGCACATTGTCAGCCGAGACGGCGGCGAGGTCGTCGTCCGGCTGGACGCTGACGGGCAAACACTGGACCAGGCCATTGCCACTGCTGGTGAAATGCCCCTGCCTCCTTACATTGAGGGCAAGCGCAAGGCCGATGCGCAGGACGAGGAAGATTATCAGACTGTTTTTGCTCAGGCGGACGGATCTGTGGCGGCCCCCACGGCAGGACTTCACTTCACGGATCGCGTCCTTCAGTCCCTTGCTGACAAAGATATCTCCCAGGAGACCGTCACATTGCATGTGGGGGCAGGGACGTTTCTGCCAGTCAAATCCGACACACTGGCTGAGCACAAGATGCATTCGGAGTGGGGCGAGGTGACGGAAGAGACCGCCCAACGGTTAAACGAGGCGCGCGACGCTGGCGGACGCATCGTTGCTGTTGGCACCACATCCATGCGGCTGCTTGAAAGCGCTGTTGATGAAAAGGGTGTGTTTCATCCGTTTCGGGCCGAGACGGACATCTTCATCAAGCCGGGCCATCAGTTCCGTGCGGTGGACGTGTTGATGACCAATTTTCATCTGCCACGCTCAACGCTATTTGTGCTGGTCTCAGCGTTTGCTGGCGTTACAACCATGCGGCGGGCCTATAAGCACGCGATCGATACGGGCTACCGTTTTTATTCCTATGGCGACAGCAGTCTGCTTTTCCCCAATTCCAAGGACGATGCTGCGACATGACGAGCTTTGAATTTCATCTTGATGCCACCGACGGGGAAGCGCGGACAGGCCGCATTGAGACGCCGCGCGGCACCATTCGCACGCCGGCATTCATGCCTGTTGGCACCGCTGGCACTGTCAAGGCGATGACGACTGATACCGTGAAATCAACCGGTGCGGACATCGTGCTCGGTAACACCTATCACCTGATGCTTCGTCCGGGTGCTGAGGAAGTTGCGGCGCTTGG
>JBCBUN010000412.1:0-2395 GCA_039818145.1 Pseudomonadota bacterium | reverse complement strand
CGAATCGTGCATGTCATTCCGGTAGAGATAGGTACTGGGGGCAAACAGGCCATCCTCTCCCATCACTGACGCATTGAATGTGCCCGGGTCACACAGACCCTGAGCCAGCAACCCCTCTTGGGCCATCTGTTCCACGTGGGCGTAGCGGGTCTCCACAGAGACGCCTTCCTGCCCGACCGGCATCGTGGGTGTGAGGATCGCATCGCCACGAATCTTGAGGAGTTCGCGCCACGGACGGGCGTATTGCTCCGGGTCCAGAACACCTGTGCCGCCGATGATCGGCTCCTGCGTGTGATTGTGTATCAAGGCCGCGCCGGCCTCCATGCAGGCCACAGCATCGCGCACGATTTCCTCGTCGCTGTAGGGAACGGACGGGTTCTTTTTCTTGCTCGTTGAACCGTTCAATGAGGCTTCGATGATCAGCGGCACACCCGCAACACTGGTTTTTGTCAATTTCGTTTCCTGCTGCTCTTGTGTCCGTGCCGCGTCGGTACTGTGGCCAATCCCCATGTGACAGATGAGACCACACACAACTTCACCAGACAAATGATGCGGTTGCTATTTGGCGGTGTAGACGCCTACCGTCTGCCGATCAACTTTCCAGCGCCATCTTACCACCGCAAGGCAGATGGCAGCATGACAGTCTGCATCGGTTGCCCATGGGACGAAACACAAAGTCGACGAGGCGTGGCGGACGATCCCTATCTGTGGATCAGTTACAATCCCTCGACAGCATGGAAGGCCTCGTCCTTGCCGAGGAAACGGCAACACCAAGCGGCTTTGCCAGACTGCCCAAGGGCGACCTGATTTATGCGGTCTATCCGGGTCTGCTTGTTGCCGCCACAATTGGGCTGGCATCGACCTGGCTGGCGACGCGCTATGACGCCCCCGTCATGCTTTTTGCCCTGCTTCTGGGCATGGCATTCCATTTTCTGCATGAAGACGGCCGGTGCCTTGCGGGCATCGAATTTGCCTCGCGCACGGTCCTGCGGATTGGGGTTGCGCTGCTGGGCGTACGCATCACCCTTGATCAACTGGCCGGACTTGGCACCGCGCCTGTTGTCATTGTGCTGGGTGGCGTTGCGACCACAGTTTTTCTCGGCTGGGCGTTTGCCAAAGCCTTGAGACTGCATCCCACATTCGGCGTGCTCTCTGGCGGCGCCGTTGCCATATGCGGCGCATCTGCGGCATTGGCAATTGCCTCCGTCCTGCCCAAGTCATCCAGACTGGAGGCGGACACCATCCTGACCGTGGTTCTGGTGACGGCGTTTTCGACAGTCGCCATGGTCATCTATCCGATATTCGCGGAATCGTTCGGCATGAGTCATGTCACGGCCGGCATTTTTCTGGGCGGCACGATCCATGACGTGGCGCAGGTGGTGGGCGCGGGCTACACCATATCTGACGAGACAGGCGAGATAGCGACCTATGTCAAACTGCTGCGAGTCGCCATGCTGCTTCCTGTTGTCTTCATCATTGCAGCAGTTGTGAGCAGCACCAGCGGACCGGTCGGCGAGAAGCGCGTTCAGATACCCTATTTTCTGATCGGCTTCGCCGTTCTGGTGCTGGTGAACAGCACCGGCACGATCCCTGAAGACATCCGCACTGTCACAGCGGATGCGTCACGCTGGTTCCTTGTTACCGCCATTGCGGCGCTGGGCATGAAGACATCGCTGCGGCAGGTCTTTGCCGTGGGTTGGAAGCCCATCGGACTGGTTGCCGTTGAAACCGGCTGGATCTTTGTGTTTGTGGTTGCAGGTATCTATCTCCTGGCCTAGGCGGCAAAAATCCGGTTGTTCTCAGCGGAGTGCGCAATGCAGGCATGTGTTTGCCGCCTGTTTCAGCTATTCCGGCGCTTGGACTTATCACCTAGAGTTTGCGCATGTCAGTATATGTAGTCAGGCCCGATGACAGCGTTTACTCCGTAAACAGACAGGTAGCGCTTGTTGGTTTTGCGATGCGCGGAGAAGACGTTCAGCTCTTCGATGCTAGCGACATTGATGACATCCCCATCTCCGATACGGACATCGTCTTTGGCGGCGTCAAGATCGTCCACCGTGCCTTTGCGCGCCTTGGCCTGACCGTGCCTGCGATCGACTCCATTCCCCAGTGCCTGTCACAGTTTGCCCGTCGCGAGACATGGCAAAGTCCGATTGGTGACATACGTCGCAAAGTACAAAACGGCGAGGCCATTTTCATCAAACCGGTGGCATCGCAACTCAAACTCTTTCCCGGCCAGGCACTCCGCTCCTTCTCTGATCTGCTCGCTACGGCACACCTTTCCGACGATACATTGGTGGAATGCGCCGCCGTTACCAGGTTTGTGTCAGAATTTCGGACATTCGTGCTGCATGGAGAAGTTATTGGTGTGCGCCACTATGGCGGTGACCCTCTC